>SCRB01000689.1 GCA_004299545.1 Rhizobiaceae bacterium | reverse complement strand
GCCGGCGGTCATGGGGAATATCGACGCCGCAAAGCGTGACGTGGTCCCCAGCCTCGAAGGAATGGACATCATAGCCGTTACCGACCCGGATATCGGGGAAGATCATGTTCGCGTGCGAAAGCCTTTCGTCCGCCAATGCAATGTCCCTTGCCCATGTGAGTTTCATATTGCCGGCCGAGCCTTCCACGATCCGCACCGGCAGGCCAGCCCATTCGGCAATCGCCGCATCGTCGGTGAAATCGCTTTTGCCGGTGTGGAAGGCGCGCTCGTGTGCGTCGAGTATCGCCCGGAACGGAAAAGCCTGCGGTGTCTGGGCCAGGAAAAGGGCGGTTCTGTCGACCGTGCCAGCAACGAGACCTTCCGCATCGCCGCGCTTCAGCGTCTCGCTGACGGGCAGGGCGGGGAGGATACCGGCGTCCCCGGTCAACGCCTCGACAACGCGTTTGATTAACTCCGCATCGACGAAAGGGCGCACGCCATCATGGATCAGGACCCAATCGGGGTCGTAAGTGCGAAGCGCAAGCAGGCCGAGGCGTGTGGACTCCCGCCGTGTCGGCCCGCCGTGAACCTTTATGACCGTCTGAAGCCCTTCGCTTCCGATAGCGGTCTCAAAGAGACCTGTATCGTCCGGATGGATCACCACCGCCACGATATCGACAAGCGGATGCTCGACGAATGCCGCCATTGTATGTGCCAGTACCGCACGGCCGCCGATGGGCCGATATTGCTTCGGCCCTTCCGCGGATTGCCCGGCTCGCTCGCCACGGCCGGCGGCGACGATGAGGGCCGCGACCCCGCCGGCCGGCATTTTCTTTTCCTCTTTCTCCATGCACAAAGGCCTTAAATCGCGGACAGGGCGAAGACCAGCCGATCCTGCATTTTTATGCTTGCTCGGGCCTCGCCTGTTGCGTTGTTGTGTAAAAATGGCTAGCGAATAAGCATGATACCAATATGCTTTGTTTTTGTGCATGACGCCTTCGCGTGAGCTTGCGGCCCCGCTTCAACTCGGGAAGGTAACGCTGCCCAATCGCGTTTTCCTCGCGCCGCTTTCCGGCATAACGGATGTTCCCTTCCGCCGCCGGGCCGCGTCCCATGGCGCCGGCATGGTCGTGTCCGAAATGGTGGCGAGCGGGGAACTCGCCCGCGGCCGCGACAAGTCCTTCCTTCGGACCCGCCCGGCGGGGAGCGATCTGCATGTCGTGCAGCTAGCCGGGCGCGAGGTGCGCTGGATGGCGGAAGGCGCGCGGATCGCCGTCGGCGAGGGCGCCGATATCGTCGATATCAATATGGGCTGCCCGGCGAAGAAGGTGACGGGCGGCTATTCGGGCTCGGCCCTGATGCGCGATCTCGATCACGCGCTGACGCTGATCGAAGCCGTCGTCCAGGCCGTCGATGTCCCGGTCACGTTGAAGACGCGGCTCGGATGGGACGAGACCGTACTCAATGCCCCAACCTTGGCGAGAAGGGCCGAAGAAGCCGGCATAGCGATGATCGCCATCCACGGGCGCACCCGTTGCCAATTTTACACGGGAAAGGCGGATTGGCGGGCAATCCGGCGTGTCAGGGAGGCCGTTTCCATTCCGCTCGTCGCCAATGGCGACATTTCGAGCGAAGAGGACGTGCGGACAGTTCTGACGGTTTCGGGCGCCGATGCGGTCATGATCGGCCGCGCGAATTGCGGCGCGCCCTGGACAAGCGGTGAGTTCGCCGCAGCGGCGGCCGGCGGGAAGATACCGGGGAAACCCGAAACGGCGGAGGAGCGTGTCTCTTATGTCGTCTCGCACTATGAGGACATGCTTTCCTTTTACGGCCTGGAGAGCGGACTGCGCCAGGCCCGCAAGCATCTCGGCTGGTATCTCGATCGCCATGGCGGCGAGCGCGCATCCGTCCTTCGCGCTGAAATCCTGCGCTCCGACGAGCCCAGAAGGGTAATCGAGCTTCTGCGCATGGCGTTTTCAGGCGTGTGCGGCACCAGGAGGCAAGCCGCATGAACGAGGCATCGCTCCGGCCGGATGCTTTTTCCGATCCCGCCCGCATGGTCCTCAACACGATGCGCCATCCCGTCGTCCTGATCGGCGCCGACGATGTCATCGTCTACGCCAACGCCGATGCGGAGGACTTCTTCCGCTTGAGCGCGCCGATTCTCACCCGCCATGAACTCGCGGCTTTCGTTCCTTTCGGCAGCCCGCTCCTGACGCTCGTGGAGCAGGTGCGCAAGCGCCGCACGGCGGTCAACGAATATCGAGTCGATATTTCCTCACCCAGGCTTGGCCTTGAAAAAATCGTCGATATCCACGCGGCTCCCGTTGCGGAGGCGCCGGGCGCCGTCGTCGTCATGCTGCAGGAGCGCTCGATGGCGGACAAGATCGACCGCCAGATGACACATCGGGGCGCTGCTCGCTCCGTAACGGGTCTGGCGGCGATGCTGGCCCATGAGATAAAGAATCCGCTGTCCGGCATCCGAGGCGCTGCGCAGTTGCTCGAAAGCGTCGTTTCCGACGAGGATCGTGCCCTGACCCGGCTGATTACCGACGAGACGGACCGCATCGTCTCGCTTGTCGACCGGATGGAAATATTCTCCGACGAGAGGCCGATCGAACGGGCCCCGGTCAACATCCACGTCGTTCTCGATCGTGTAAAGGCGATCGCAAAAAACGGATTTGCCGGTGATATCAAATTCGTGGACGACTACGATCCTTCTCTGCCGCTGGTCTTCGGCAATCGGGACCAACTCGTTCAGATATTCCTCAATCTGGTGAAGAACGCCGCGGAAGCCATTGGAAATGATCGGAATGGAGAGATTACCCTCTCCACCGCATTCCGGCCGGGAATCAGGCTTTCGGTGCCGGGCACGCAGGATCGCGTCTCCCTGCCGCTCGAATTTTGCGTGCGCGATACCGGACGAGGCGTCCCGGAGGATATCCTGCCCATCATCTTCGACCCCTTCATCACCACCAAGCAGAACGGTTCCGGTCTCGGTCTTGCGCTGGTCGCCAAGATCGTCGGCGAACATGGCGGCGTCATCGAATGCGAATCCTCCACTCGCGGCACGTTGTTCCGGATCCTGCTGCCAGCATGGAAGAACGCGGGAAATCTGCCGGAGACCGGGGCATTCGAGGGAGAAGGCGGATGACCGTTCACGGCAGCATATTGGTCGCCGACGACGACGCGGCCATCCGCACCGTGCTCAACCAGGCGCTTTCACGCGCGGGTCATGAGGTCCGCGCGACCTCCAACGCCGCGACGCTCTGGCGCTGGATAGCAGCGGGCGAGGGCGATCTCGTCATCAGCGACGTCGTGATGCCGGATGAAAACGCTTTCGACATGCTGCCCCGCATCAGGAAGGCGCGGCCTGACCTGCCGGTCATTGTCATGAGCGCGCAGAACACGTTCATGACGGCAATCCGGGCCTCGGAGCACGGCGCCTACGACTATCTGCCCAAACCCTTCGATCTGACGGAATTGCTTGCCATCGTCAGCCGCGCGCTTTCCGATCCGAAGCGGCCACAGGCGGAGCGGCGCAGCGAGGAGCAACCGGAACAGATGCCGCTCGTCGGGCGCTCGGCGGCGATGCAGGACATCTATCGCATGCTGGCCCGCATGATGCAGACCGACCTGACGGTGATGATTTCCGGCGAATCGGGTACCGGCAAGGAACTGGTCGCGCGGGCGCTGCATGACTATGGCCGTCGCCGCCATGGCCCCTTTATCGCCATCAACATGGCGGCCATTCCCCGCGACTTGATCGAATCGGAACTGTTCGGTCACGAGAAGGGGGCTTTCACCGGGGCGCAGAACCGCTCGACAGGGCGATTCGAACAGGCCGAAGGCGGCACGCTTTTCCTCGACGAGATCGGCGACATGCCGATGGAGGCGCAGACCCGCCTCCTGCGTGTACTGCAGCAGGGTGAGTATACGACCGTCGGAGGGCGCACGCCGATCAGAACGGATGTCAGGATCGTCGCGGCCACAAACAAGGATCTGCGCACGCTCATCAACCAGGGTCTTTTTCGCGAAGATCTCTTCTACCGCCTGAACGTCGTGCCGCTGAGGCTGCCGCCCTTGCGGGAAAGGGCGGAGGATGTTCCCGACCTCGTCAGGCATTTCTTCCGCCGCGCGGAGAGCGAAGGCCTTGCGGCCAAGCGGATCGCGCCGGCAGGGATCGAGCGGATGAAGCTTTATCCATGGCCGGGAAATGTGCGCGAACTGGAAAACCTCGTGCTCAGGCTCGCGGCACTTTATCCACAGGACGAGATTTCGGCCGAAATCATCGAAGGCGAATTGAACGCCGGCAACGAGCAACCGGGAACGGCAGGCCCGCGCCTGTTACCCGAGGATCTTTCCGTATCGCAGGCGATCGAGCACCACCTGCAGCGGTATTTTGCCTCCTTCGGCGGCGAATTGCCGCCCCCCGGCCTTTATCAGCGTATACTGGCGGAGGTGGAATATCCGCTGGTGCTGGCTTCCATGACGGCGACGCGTGGCAACCAGATCAAGGCCGCGGAACTGCTCGGTCTGAACCGCAACACGTTGCGCAAGAAAATCCGTGAACTCGGTGTCACGGTTTACCGGGCCGCCCAGCCGTAAAAGAGAGCCTGGAAAAACGGACCCGCCCAGCCTGTTTGTTGCATTTTCGCCACAATATGTGGCATAGATGCCACGCAAAGTTTCGTTGGGACGGGATGTGACTGTCGAAGCGAATTCGCACAGCGGCAAGATGCTTTCAAACGCCTGGCGGCCCGAGCGGCGGCGGGTGCTGCTTCTGCCTGGGTTGCTGGCTGTTCTCGGGGCGCTGCTTACCGCGGCGGGATCCTTCGTCATCCTCACCGGGCTGACGCCGATCGTACCCGACAAGCCGACGACGCTGGCGCTGATCGGCATCAATCTGGCTTTCGTCCTGCTGATGGCCGGCCTCATCGGCCGTGAACTCCGCCGCATCCTCACCGCCCGGCAGCGCGCCAAGGTTGGCTCCCGGCTGCATGTGCGCATCGTCACGCTTTTTTCCGTCGTCGCGGTCATACCGGCGATCGTTGTCGCCATCGTCGCCTCGATCACGCTCAACATCGGGCTCGACAGGTGGTTCGAGATCCGCACCAAGACGATCGTCAATTCGTCGCTGGCGATCGCCGAGGCCTATGTTCGGGAAAACGCGCGGAATCTCCAGAACACGGCCCTTTCGATGGCGTATGTGCTCGACCAGGCGCGCCAGCTCTACAGTCTCGACCGCAACGGCTTCCGCGACCTGATGAGCCAGCAGGCGACGGGCCGCGCACTCGCCGACGCCGCTCTCATCAGGATCGACGGCTCCTTCATACTGGAAGCCAAGACACGCTCGGATTTCCCGATGCCGGAACCGCCCATCCAGGCGGTGAAGCAGGCAGCAGACGGCAAGCCGGTTCTGATCGAGCCGCGCATCCGCAATATCGTCGGCTCGATCGTCAAGCTGCACGATATCCCGGAAGCCTATCTCTACACGATCCGGCTGGTCGATCCGCAGGTCATTCGTGCGCGCCAGATCGTCAAGGCCAACGTCGCCGATTACAGGGCGCTCGGCGACAATCGCCGGGTGACGCAGATCGCCTTTGCCATTCTCTATCTCGGGTTGACCCTGATCGTCGTTCTCGCGGCGATCTGGACCGGCATCGCCGTCGCCGACCGGCTTGTGCGGCCCATCCGGCAATTGATCGGCGCCGCTGACGAGGTATCCACCGGCAATCTCGATGTCTCCGTGCCGGTGCGCTCCTCGGACGGCGACGTCGCCAGCCTTGGTTCCACGTTCAACACCATGCTCCAGCAGCTCAAGTCCCAGCGCAACGAACTGCTTCATGCAAAGGACCTGATCGACGAGCGCCGACGTTTCTCCGAAGCCGTGCTCGCCAGCGTGACGGCAGGCGTCATCGGCGTCGATGCGGACGGCATCATCACCATCGTCAACCGTTCGGCGGAAAGCATGCTCGGCATATCCGCGGCCGCAAGCCTCGGCACCAAGCTTTCCGGCCTGCTGCCGCATGTCGGCCGGGTGCTGGAGATCGCAAAGAGCTTTTCCCATCCGGTCCATCACGAGCAGGTGACGTTCTACCGCAAGGGAGCCGAACGGACTTTCAACGTCCAGGTGACGGGCGAGGGAGGCGAAAGCGGCGGCGAACAGAAATCCTACGTCGTCACGATCGACGACATCACCGATCTGGTGCAGGCGCAGCGCTCGACCGCCTGGGCCGACGTGGCGCGGCGCATTGCACACGAGATCAAGAACCCCCTGACGCCGATCCAGCTCTCCGCCGAGCGTATCCGCAGGCGTTTTGGCAAGACGATCACCGAGGACCGGGCGATTTTCGATCAATGCACCGACACGATTATCCGCCAGGTCGGCGACATCGGCCGTATGGTCGACGAATTCTCCGCTTTCGCCCGCATGCCGAAGCCCGACATGAAGACGCTCGACCTCAGGGAGCCTTTGCACGAGGCATCCTTCCTCGTCGAAGTGAGCCGGCCGGGAATCCGGTTCGAGAGGGATTTCGGGCGGGAGCCGCTCTACGGCACGTTCGACAGCCGGCTTATGGCGCAGGCCTTCGGCAATGTCATCAAGAATGCCTCCGAGGCGATCGAGGCCGTCGAGCGGGAAGAGGATGCCGGAGGCGTCATCCGGATCGTCGCGACACCGGCGGAGGGCAACCTCATTCAGGTCGATGTCATCGATAATGGCAAAGGGCTTCCAAGGGAGAACCGGCAGCGGCTCCTCGAGCCCTACATGACGACGCGAGAAAAGGGCACAGGTCTCGGCCTCGCCATCGTCAGGAAGATCATAGAGGACCATGGAGGGCGCATGGAACTGCATGACGCGCCCCAGGACTTCCACCAGGGGCGCGGCGCGATGATCAGGATGATCCTGCCGGCGGTGGAAAAGAGTGCCGGAAAGCGGGGCGGGGCGGCGGACCACGACGAACTGGAAAAGGCCAGCGGCAATGGCATCTGACATTCTCATTGTGGATGACGAGGAAGACATCCGCGAACTTGTAGCGGGCATTCTGAGCGACGAAGGCCACGAGACGAGGACTGCTCACGACAGTGACAGCGCCCTTGCCGCGATCGCCGACCGCGTTCCGCGACTGGTGTTCCTGGACATATGGCTTCAGGGATCGCGACTCGACGGGCTGGCGCTCCTCGATCAGATGCGGACGATCCATCCGAACCTGCCGATCGTGATGATCTCCGGCCACGGCACCATCGAGACGGCGGTTTCCGCGATCAAGCGCGGCGCGTACGATTTCATCGAGAAGCCCTTCAAGGCCGACCGGCTCGTCCTTATCGCCGAAAGGGCGCTGGAAACCTCGAAACTCCGGCGCGAAGTGTCCGACCTGAAGAAGCGGAGCGGGGAAACCGTCGAACTTCTCGGAACATCGGCAGCCATCAGCCATCTCAGGCAGACGATCGAACGCGTCGCGCCGACCAACAGCCGCGTCATGATCGTCGGCCCCTCGGGTGCCGGCAAGGAGGTGGTGGCACGCGCCATCCATGCGCTTTCGGCAAGGGCTGGCGGCCCTTTCGTCTCCGTCAATGCGGCGAACATCACGCCGGAACGCATGGAAATCGAGTTGTTCGGAACCGAATCGAACGGTTCCGAACGCAAGGTCGGCGCTCTTGAGGAAGCGCATCGCGGCATTCTCTACCTCGATGAAGTCGGCGATATGCCGCGCGAAACGCAGAACAAGATCCTCCGCGTCCTGGTCGAACAGCAGTTCGAGCGGGTAGGGGGGACCAAGCGCGTCAAGGTCGATGTCCGCATCATTTCCTCGACCGCGCAGAATCTCGAAGCGATGATCGCCGAGGGGCGCTTTCGCGAGGATCTCTATCACCGGCTTGCCGTGGTGCCGGTCCTCGTGCCCGGTCTGTCGGAACGGCGGGAAGACATTCCCTTCCTCGTCGATCATTTCATGCGCCAGATCGCGTCGCAGGCGGGCATCAGGCCGCGCAGGATAGGCGACGATGCGCTTGCCGTATTGCAGGCGCATAATTGGCCGGGAAACCTCAGGCAACTCAGGAACAACATCGAAAGGCTGATGATCCTGGCGCGGGACGACGAGAACGATGCGCCGATCACGGCCGACCTTCTCCCCGCCGAGATCGGCGACGTCATGCCACGCGCGCCCAACCAGTCGGACCAGCACATCATGGCGCTTCCCTTGAGAGAAGCGCGGGAGCTATTCGAAAAGGAATACCTCGTCGCCCAGATAAACCGCTTCGGAGGGAATATCTCGCGCACGGCCGAATTTATCGGCATGGAGCGTTCCGCGTTGCACAGGAAGTTGAAATCGCTCGGCGTCTGATCGGGACGTTGCGGCCGGAAAGGGGACTGCATGTCGAAAATCGCTTATGTCAACGGGCGGTATCTTCCGCATGCCGAGGCGACGGTGCACGTCGAGGACAGGGGATATCAGTTCAGCGACGGCGTCTATGAGGTCTGCGAGGTCGCGCGAGGCAGCCTGATCGACATGACGCGGCATCTGAACCGGCTCGACCGGTCGCTTCGCGAATTGCGGATCGCATGGCCGATGCATCGCTCGGCGCTGGAAATCGTGCTGCGGGAAGTGGTGCGCATGAACGGCGTCCGCGACGGCCTCGTCTATCTTCAGGTGACGCGCGGGGTCGCGCGCCGCGATCATGTCTTTCCGGCAAGCACGACCCGGCCGGCCATGGTCGTCACTGCCAAGCGGATCGATCCCGAAACAGTGGCGAGGCGTGCCGCCAGCGGCGTCAAGGTCATCACCGTGCCGGAAAACCGCTGGGAAAGGGTCGATATCAAGAGCGTCGGCCTGCTCCCCAACGTGCTCGCCAAGCAGCAGGCCAAGGAAGCCGGCGCGCAGGAGGCCTGGTTCGTCGATCCCGAGGGCAAGGTGACGGAAGGCGGGTCCACCAATGCGTGGATTGTCGACGAGGCGGGAAAGCTCGTCACCCGGCCCGCGGATTTCGGCATTTTGCGCGGCATAACCCGCACGACCGTTCTGGACGTGGCCGCAAAGCTTGGTCTGACGGTCGAGGAGCGTCCATTCTCGGTCGAGGAAGCAAAGAGGGCCAGGGAGGCCTTTATCACCTCGGCGACTTCGATCGTCATGCCGGTCGTGGCGATCGACGGTCATCCGGTGGCGAACGGCCATCCCGGCTCGGTCGCGCTGTCGCTCAGAGAGGCCTTTTTCGACATTGCGGAAAAAACAAAGGCCTGATAATGGCTTAGATGGATAGAGGCGACGCTGGGACGATCTCCGCGACGATTGCAGCAAAAAATTTTGCGTGCTTGACGAGGAATGACTATCCTTACGCTGTTAGCGTGCCGAAAACGGGGACATTCGAAAGTTTTAAAATGGCGGAAAGAACGCAGAATTTACAGGATCTGTTTCTTAACTCGGTAAGAAAGAGCAAGAATCCCCTGACCATCTTCCTGATCAATGGCGTAAAATTGACGGGTGTGGTGACGTCTTTCGACAATTTCTGCGTGCTTTTACGCCGCGACGGGCATTCGCAACTCGTCTACAAGCATGCCATCTCCACGATCATGCCGAGCCATCCGGTCCAGATGTTCGATCCGGAGGAGGCGGCCGAGAAGGCTGATTGACAATCGGCAAGGCAGGAACGGAACCGCGGTTGCAGCCCCGTAAGGACTTGCAGGGGGTTGACGGCAGGCAGAGCACCGGACGTGCGGTCATCGTCGTTCCGGTTCTCCAGCATCAGCCTCCATCCGAAAGCGACAGCACGCTGCACGGGTCGGTGAGCCGGACGCCGGAGGCAAGGCTGGAGGAAGCGCTTGGCCTCGCAGGCGCCATCGATCTCACACATGTCCACTCGGAAATCGTGAATGTGGCGCGCCCGCGGCCGGCGACCCTCATAGGGACCGGCAAGATCGATGCACTTGCCGCGATCGTGCAGGACAAGGCCGTCGATCTCGTGATCTTCGACCACCCGCTTTCGCCGGTACAGCAACGCAATCTCGAAAAAGCGCTCAACGCCAAGGTGCTTGACCGCACCGGCATCATCCTGGAGATTTTCGGGCGGCGCGCGCGCACGAAAGAGGGTGCGCTGCAGGTTGAACTCGCGCATCTGAATTACCAGAAGGGCCGGCTCGTCCGCAGTTGGACACATCTCGAACGGCAGCGCGGCGGCGCCGGCTTTCTCGGCGGTCCCGGCGAAACGCAGATCGAAGCGGACCGGCGGCTGCTGCAGGAAAAGATCAACCGGCTGAAAAAGGAACTGGAGACGGTGCGCCGGACGCGCGATCTCCACCGCTCCAAGCGGCGAAAGGTGCCTTATCCGATTGTTGCCATCGTCGGCTATACCAATGCCGGGAAATCGACACTGTTCAACCGCCTGACTGGGGCGGGCACGCTGGCCGAGGACATGCTTTTCGCCACGCTTGACCCGACATTGCGGCAGCTGCGCCTGCCGCACGGCACGCTGGTCATCCTGTCCGACACGGTGGGATTCATATCGGACCTGCCGACGCATCTGGTCGCGGCTTTTCGCGCCACGCTGGAAGAGGTCGTGGAAGCCGACCTCGTTCTGCATCTGCGCGATATTTCCGACCCGGACACGACTGCCCAGGCCGCTGACGTCGAGCGCATTCTGGCCGACCTCGGCGTCGACGCGTCCGATACGGCCCGCGTTCTCGAAGTCTGGAACAAGATCGACATGCTGGATGGAGACCGGCTGGAGATCGCCGGCACCGATGAAGGCGCGAACAGGATACCTCCAATCGCCATCTCGGCCGTCACCGGCGAAGGCCTGGACCGGCTTCTCGGCGCGATAGAGACGCATATAGCGGGCGAACTCGAGCGTCTGACCATAACGCTGGCGCCCGACCAGCTCGGCCTGACGGATTTCCTTTACAGGAACGGCAGGGTGACGGACAGAACCGACAATGAAGACGGAAGCGTCTCGGTTTCGCTTCTCGCGACGGCGGTAGCGCGTAGCGAGATCGAGGGGAGATTGTCACGCGAAAATAACGGGTAGGGGCGTTTCCCTCATTTTTCCCTTCGTCCGAATATCGCTCAATCGCCCTGTTTCGCCGCCTGCCAGAGTTCTTCCATCCGATCGAGGCTGGCCTCTTCGAGGCTGCTTCCGGCCTTCTTCAGCTCGCCTTCAATATGGTGGAAACGCCTGCGGAATTTCTCGTTGGTTTGCCTCAGCGCACTTTCCGCATCGATACCGAGATGGCGGCCGAAATTGACGAGCGCGAAAAGCACGTCGCCGAATTCGCCCTTCATCGCCTCCGTGTCGTCTTCGGCCATCGCCTCGCGGAGTTCGCCGATTTCCTCCTCGATCTTGTCCAGGATGGGCTTCGCTTCCTGCCAGTCGAAGCCGACGCGAGCGGCCCGATCCTGAAGCTTCAAGGCGCGAAGAAGTGCCGGAAAGGCAGGTGGTATACCGTCGAGATAGCCCTCGCCATAGTCTTCAGGATCGAGGCCTCGCGCAAGCCGCGACGCGCGGCGCTCGGCCTTTTCCTCCGCCTTGATCTTCTCCCACATGCCCTTGGCAAGTTTCGCGCCGCGCACGCCGTCGGCCCCGAAGACATGCGGGTGCCGGCGGATCATCTTGCGCGTGATTGCTTCGACGACATCGCCGAAGGCGAAGGCACCTTGTTCCTCCGCCATGCGCGAGTGGAACACGACCTGGAGAAGCAGATCTCCTAGTTCCTCGCGAAGGTCGTCGAGATCGCGGCGCTCGATGGCGTCGGCAACCTCATAGGCTTCCTCCAGCGTATAGGGCGCGATGGTGGAAAAATCCTGCTCCAGATCCCAGGGGCAGCCGGTGACGGGGGTCCTCAGCGCCGCCATGATTTCGAGCAGCCGTTCGATGTCGCAGGATGGCTTCATGAAAAGAACCTACGCGCGACCAACCGGACGCGAAACGCGGCGGCAGGAGAATAGAGGCGATTGTCCACAACGATCAGGACGGAGAAGCTGAGGGCAGCCATAGGAGCAGGCCTGCTTTCAGCCGATCTGATGTGGCGGCGATGTAGAAATGTCGCTCGCTCTGCAAAGTAGAAATGTCGCATTGGCTGTTCCAAGGGGCAAGGCATAGCAAATTAGAGATGCGACAGTGGCGCGCTTCCTGGCGCTGACGAGAGCGCCCGATCGGGCGATAGCTGGTCGGGGTTGCGCAGCCCGATCGGGCGCGATCCAGTGGCCTCCCCCGGCTTCAGCTTTGAGTGCCGGCTTCACTCCGCTGCCGCCCGCTTCGCCAATGCCTCTTGCCGACGTGCGATGACAGCAGGATCGTTCATGAAATCCGTCCTGCGTCCGGCCTTTCTTCCGCGCTTCTTATAACCGGCCTGCTCGCTGTTGGTCTTGATCTTCGGCGCCGCCCGCGCCTCGTCCTGCCGGGCCTTGATCCAGGACAGCACCTCGCCCAGCCGCTTGTTCTCGGTGATCGCCGTGTGCGTGATGCGCTGCTCCTTGTCGAAAACGGTGTAGGGCAGGGAACACGCCTTCCAGCGAACATCCAGGCGGCCATCGGCGAACTCATAAATGTCGACATATTTGCCGGCCAGACCGATCGAGATGTCATTCTTCTCGAGCATGATCTGCTTGCGCTCGTAGGAGAACGATAATTGCTGGCCGACATGGCGCTGCTCCCGCTTGCACAACACGTCACGCAGCCGATCTGGCGCAAGGTTCAAGGCGCGATGCAGATTGTCCGGCCGGGCAGGGACCTTGGCGAACCTCTCATTAAAATCGGCCACGAACGCCGGCAGGAACGCATTGGCAGCCTCGATGTCCGATATGCCGGCGAGGCGCAGTTCCTTCACCAGACGATCCTGTAGCGTCCGATTGACCCGCTCTACCCGACCCTTGGCCTGACTGGAATTGGCACAGAGGATCTCGATGTTGAGCTCCGCCAGCGCCCGACCGAACTGCGTCATGCCACGACCGGCGCGAGCGTCGGCCTTCGCCACCCGAAACACCGTATGCTTGTCGGAATAGAACGCCACCGGGGAGCCGTGGGCCTTCAGATAGAGTTCCAGCGCCTCGAAATAGCTGAATGTGCTCTCCGACTTCACAAAGCGCAGCTGCTGAAGCTTGCTTGTCGCATCATCGATGAAGACGAGGAGGGTGCAAGGATCGCCCCGCTCCTCGAACCAACGGTGATCGCTGCCGTCGATCTGGACCAACTCGCCGCAGCACTCCCGCCGCAATCTCGGCTGATGGAATGTCCGGCGCTGCTTGCGCGACAGCCAGATTCCGGCTTCCGCCATCCATTTGCGCAGCGTCTCCCGCGACACCACCAGGCCGTGGTTCGCGGCCAGCTTCTCGGCCGCCAAGGTCGGTCCAAAATCGAGATAATGTTCACGAACCAACTGGACCGCAAAGTCACAGATACCGTCCGAATAGCGACGGTTCGACGGTCGGCCTCGCGCCTTGTGCCGGAGCGCTGCCGCGCCTTCGGCCTGAAACCTCTTCAACAGGCGTTGAACCTGGCGCGTCGTCAGATCCAGAATGTGCGCCGCCGAAACGACCGTCATGCGCCGCTCCAGAACCTTCGACAGCACCTCGATGCGTCGCAGCTCGCGCTCGCTCATGAGGATCAGTCCCATTCTGCCGTCTCCCGCGCTCGTCGACGAGCAGGGCGACATTCCTACTTTGCAGAATCAAGACATTTTAACTTTGCGCCAATA
>SCRB01000688.1 GCA_004299545.1 Rhizobiaceae bacterium | reverse complement strand
GGCGCTCAATGATAAGAACACCGAGAGCATCAACGACAAGCTGGAAGACCTCGCCGACCGGCTGGACGAGATGAAGCCGTCGCATCGCAGGCGAAGAGAATAGCCCGAACCCGCGCAATTTCTGCACATATCGCCCCGCTGCCGGAAGGTGGCCTGGGTTTTTCTGCATCTCAGGAAAACAGCAGAAGAAAGGCCGGATAGGATGTGGGCAAAACCGGCCTTTCTCCAACGCGGTTGACGGGCATCGGCGTGAAGAGGGGCTTCGGAGATGCTCATCAGCCGCTCTAACGTTATTGCGCCCTGATTGTTCCGCATCTCCTCTTCCGAAAGACGACAGAGGGCTTTGAGCGACGGTATGTTAAAAAATATTGCCGTATTTTTGACACGGTGGCAGGATGCTCAGCGGCGGGTCAGGGTTAAGCATAGTAGGAGGAGTCTATACCTATCCGGTCAATGGCGTCACCGTTCGGTGTTTTTTCACCGAACGATCTGGAATTTTTGCAGGGCGTTTATGACGAGGTGACAGAAAACGTCGCATCAATCGACGACATGACCATGAGCGAAATTGCCAGCCAGCTGTTAGATGCCCACCAATCCGGCGTCAGGGATCGCGGCCAGCTGCTCGGCATCGCCAGGCGAGCCCTATTCCGGCGGATAGCCTGATCGGTGACTTGGCTTTGTCGCTCCGCTGTCTTCGGGCGGCGGGGCGTTTTTGCGTCGAGATTGGTGTTCTGGCGGCTTCACGCCGCCGCCCGTGGTTTCCTCGCCTTCCGGCTTCCATCCTATTGCGTCCAGAACCACGTCCACTTCCCGCAGGAAGTTCATCCACATGGGCTTGCCTTCGAACTTGATATTCGCTGGTACTCCATGAAACCGGCATAGCGCTCTTGCCGCCGGTTCCCGCACGTCTTTCGGCTTCCGTGGCATCGAGCTATTCTCCTCCCGTCACAATGCCAGCGGTTGGCTCTGTGGCCAGATGCTCACCGTACATTTCGACGCCGAACCAGACGATCCCTGCCAGGATCAGACCGCATATGAGGATGATGAGGGCATGAACACCCCATCGGCCTTGTCTGGCTTTTCCCGGTTCGATGTTCTTTTGCGGAGCGGTCATAATCGTCTCCAGTCAACAAAAAGCCGAACGGGCAGGAAGAGCATTCGTTCCGCTATTGCAGAATCGGCCCGTCACGGATGAAAATCCCGGCCTCTTTCGCTGCTTCGATAAAGGCGCTGCGCACTATTGTCGCCGACACTCTCCCGCCATGTGGTCAACAGAGGCCTTGACGGCCGCCTTGTAGGCAGGTCCTCGCATGTCGGGCCAATCGTTGACGAGCCTTTCTGCGATCTGGAGCGTATTGGTGATATTGAGCAGCTGCCCCGGCCGGTTGGTCTCAATCGTCACCGGGTCGAAGTGTTTAGTGGCCATGTCTCCTCCCGTGGCCTTCTGAACGCGAGATCATGAGACTTGTTCCTCTCGGCTTTCCAGATGCTCCCCGCAATGCCAGCGCGTTTCCTTGCCGTGCGGTTCGCCAAAGCCGCAAGGAACAGAGGCTGTCGGTCTCCTCATGCGTCGCCTCGTCGCGATCAAGATAAAGCGCGTGCCGATCTGGAGGGAAGATCGGTGACGGGTGAAACCATTCAGAACTTT
The DNA here is from genome assembly GCA_004299545.1 of Rhizobiaceae bacterium. Taxonomy (GTDB): domain Bacteria; phylum Pseudomonadota; class Alphaproteobacteria; order Rhizobiales; family Rhizobiaceae; genus Mesorhizobium_L. The sequence goes on along the minus strand of SCRB01000688.1, from coordinate 1,662 downwards.
ATCGACCATGGCGATACACTGGAGGTCTGGTGCCATGCCTGCCGCCATCACGCGCCGATCGATATGCCCAAGCTCCGCGATCGACTCGGACCAGATCACGGCTCGATGCACGATGACATTATCCATCTATTTCGATGCTCGAAATGTGGGGAGAAACGGAAGCTTGGGCTGCTCAGAACGCCAAGGGGCAACGATAAGAGGTTGCCCGGCGGAGCGCATAGCGGCTCAATCATGCGTGGTTAACTGCGGTTCGATGATTAGCGCACCTTTCGTGCAACGAAATGTGCAACAAATCGTGCAACATTAGTCGCACATAACGGTAAGAAGATCAATGATAACAATAACGGGGGTTAGGTGCGGGTGCATCTCGACCGCACCAGTGAAATCTTCCAGAATTGCGTGATTTCGTCTGTGCGGGCCGTGCGCGCCGCGCGAAAGGCTCTTTTGGCCTTGCTGTTGTTCTTAGCTAAGTTTCTAGCTATATTGCTGCCATGGCGACGCTCAACATGCACGAGGCCAAGTCGAATCTGTCCGATCTCGTCGCGCGCGCCGAGGCGGGCGAGGAGATTATCATCGCGCGGCGCAACAAGCCGGCGGTGAAACTGGTGCCGGTGGATGCCGCCGCCACCGGGGGGATGCATCCGCCATGGGGCTTCGCCGAGGACAAACAGGCCGAGTTTGACATGCGGGGTCTGCGCGAAGCGGTGGAAGCAGGCAGGGAGTTCACGATCATGCAAAATGGCAAGGCGGTGGCAAAAGTCGCACCGGCATTGGAAAAGAAGCCGCGCGTGCCTGGCCGCTTCGCTCATCTGCGTGGCAACTTGCCGCCAGACCTGTTCGACCAACCCTTGTCGGAAGATGAACTGGACGCCTGGGAAGGCAAATATTCGGGCGATAGTGACCGGTGAGGCTTCTGCTCGACACCCACGCGCTGTTCTGGTGGCTCTATTTTCCGGAATTTCTGCCGGCAAAGGTTAGCGGCATTCTGAGCGATCCGGACGTACGGGTGTTCGCGAGCGCGGTGTCCGCCTACGAGATGTCCTACAAGCACCATCGTGGGTGCTGGCCGGAGGTGGAGCCGCTGGTCGGCGCATTCGAGGAGGTGGTCACCGGCGAGGGGTTTGACCTTCTGCCGCTCTCCGCCACGCATGCGATCCGTGCGGGGGCGTACAGCCCCGAACATCGCGATCCATTCGACCGTATGCTCGCGGCGCAAGCGGTGTTGGAGGGACTGACGCTGGTGTCGAAGGATGGGGCGATGAGGGAAATGGGGGCGGAGGTGGTGTGGAGGTAGGTGGTGGCAGGCGACTATTGGTATAGTCCTGCCCTCGACTTAGTCTTCCGCAGGTCCGTCCCGCTCGCGCGATGGTGCGGCGCGCCCGTCGATGCGGGCCGACCCTCGAACCCTTCACAGGCGCATGGGCGGGATTAATTGCCGCCCATGTCGTAATCTAGTGCTTGGGAGTGATTCGATGGGGAAACGACTACGCGATCCGGTGCATGGTCTCATAGTATTCGACGAGAACGAGCCGATCGACATGCTCGCTTGGGCGCTGATCGATACACCGGAATTCCAGCGCCTGCGCCGCATCCGCCAACTTGGCGTGTCGGAATTCACATTTCCTAGCGCAGTTCATACCCGTTTTGCTCATTCCATTGGTG
>SCRB01000687.1 GCA_004299545.1 Rhizobiaceae bacterium | reverse complement strand
CCCTCGAAACCGTGCGGAAAGGGCTGACGCACGATCCCGAGAGCATCGAACACAAACCAATCAGGGTGGGTGCGCCGGGTTATGTCGAGCTTTGGCCGACGATCGGCGAAACGGCGGTCGAGCAGCCCGAGGACTGGCGCGCTTCGATCGACCACGCCTCCACACCGGCCGTGCGAGTGGCTGAGGCCATCGCCGCAACGATCGAGAACTGGATCCGGTCCGGTGACATCATAGAAGGCAACGGAAAAAAGCTGACGGCCGGCGCTATCATGGTGCTGGTCCGCAAGAGAGGCAGTTTCGTGCATGCCCTTTCGCGCAGTCTGAAAGAGCGCCATATCCCCGTGGCCGGTGCGGACCGGCTCAGGCTGCAGGACCACATCGCGGTCAAGGACCTTCTGGCGCTCGGGCATTTCGTCCTGCAGCCGGAAGACGATCTCTCCTTGGCAGCGCTCCTGAAAAGCCCGGTTTTCGGCCTGTCCGAAGACGCCCTTTTCGCTCTCGCGGCAGGGAGGGAGAAAAGGATTTCCCTGTTCGGGAGGCTGAAGGCACAAGCTGGGGCGGACAAGACCCTTAGCCAGATTCTGGCGCAGTTGCTCGCATGGCGCGCCGAAGCCGATTTCAAGCCCGTCTTCGAATTTTACGCCACGATCCTGGCGCGCGACAAGGTGCACGGCAGGATGATCGCCAGACTCGGGCACGAAGCCGGCGAAATCCTCGACGAATTTCTGGGCTTCTGCCTCGACGGGGAAAGGACGGGGCTGCAGGGTCTCGAGGCCTTTCTCGCGACGCTGGAAAGGGCCGGCCCCGAAATCAAGCGCGAAATGGACCAGACCCGCGACGAGGTCCGGATCATGACGGTTCATGCGGCCAAGGGCCTGGAAGCGCCCATCGTCTTCCTCGTCGACGGCGGCAGCGCGCCTTTCAGCCGGTCGCACCTTCCCCGCCTCATCCCGTTCACCCCGCCGCAGAGAGGCTGGCACGGCAACGGCTATCTCTGGCGCGCCGGATCGAGAACCTCCAACACCTTCCTCGGGCAACTGGAGACAGACGCGGCAAGGAAGGCGGAGGAAGAATATCGCCGGCTTCTCTATGTCGGAATGACCCGCGCCGAAGACCGCCTCATCATCTGCGGTTATCACGGGAAGAGGGCGCCAGGCGACATGACCTGGCACTCGATCGTCAGGCACGCGCTCGCCGGCGCCAACTGCGGCGAACGCGCCTCCCCCTTCGACACGGAGGAACCGGTCTATCGCTATTGCGTCACCCCTCCATCACCGCCGCAAAAGCCGGAGGCGGCAGACGAAGGCGCGCGAATTCCTGCCGTACCCATGCCCGAGAGACTGGGAGAACACCTGCCGCCGGCGGAAGGGCTGCCGCGGCCGCTGGCACCGTCCGGCGCTTCCGTCCTCATCGAGGAGAACAGCGAAATACCGATCCGGTCGTCGCCGGTGCTTTCCGACGCCACACCGTCCTTCGCGCTCGAGCGCGGGACGGTCATGCACCGTCTGCTTCAGGTCCTGCCGCAACTCGCAACCGGAGAGAGGAGCGCGGCCGCGCAGCGATACCTTTCGCGCGTCGGTGCCAAATGGCCGGACGGGGAGAGGCGGAAAGCGCTGGACGCCATCTTCCGTATTCTCGACGACGAGCGGTTCGCGGCCCTCTTCGCCGGAAATTCGCGCGCGGAGGTCTCCATCATGGGGACATTGACGATAAGGGGAAAGGAGCGCGCCATATCGGGCAAGATCGATCGCCTCGGCGTCACGGACGACCGGATCTTGATCCTGGACTACAAGACCAACCGCGTTCCGCCTTCCAGCCCGGCGGAGGTGCCGGAAACCTATGTCCTGCAAATGGCACTCTACCGGGAGCTATTGAAGCCGCTTTATCCGGGAAAATCCGTCGAGGCGGCGCTCCTCTTCACGGAAGCGCCCGACCTGATTCCCGTTCCTGCCGCCACGATGGACGATGCCCTTGCCCGACTCAACACGTCGTGAGAAGAAGGGGACCTTGAATGGACTTCCCGCCATTCCCACATGCGACGCGACATTTCGCCAATCCAAGGAATTCCTCCCATGGCCACCGAAAAGGTTGACAACAACAATTTTCAGTCGAGCGTGCTCCAGTCCGCGGAGCCGGTCGTCGTCGATTTCTGGGCAGAATGGTGTGGCCCGTGCAAGATGATCGCTCCGTCGCTGGAAGAGATCGCGACGGAACTCGACGGCAAGGTCAAGGTCGCCAAGCTCAATATCGACGAGAATCCCGAGCTTGCGGCGCAATTCGGCGTTCGCTCGATCCCGACCCTGATGATCTTCAAGGGCGGCCAGGTTGCCGATATGAAGGTCGGCGCGCTGCCCAAGACTGCGCTTTCACACTGGATCAACGGCGCTGTCGCCTGACGGCGGATACGCTTTCCAATTGTGTGCATGGTGACCGGGATGCAGTTCAGACGAACCGCATCCCGGTTTATTTTTGCGCGGGATCGGTGCAGGTGCGCCTTTCGAGGCTCAGTTACCTGAAAGGGAAAGGCTCCGGGCGCGTTCGCGCAGAAGGGCCAGCAACTCCTCCCGCCGTCCGATGGGCGTATCCACCGGCAGCACGAAACAGAGCGTGTGGCTGACGATGCCGCGCGCATCGGGAATCGGCGCGGCCATGCACCAGGTGAAACGGTCGGCGAGACCCGATGTCTCGCTATAGCCCCGCACGCGCGCCTCGGCGATCTCGGCGAGAAAATCCGATTCCGCGATCACCCGCCCGTCCGGCAGGCGGTAGTCTTCCCGCGGGATAAACGCCCTTATCTCGTCGTCGGTCATGTGGCCGAGGAGAAGCCGGCCGGATGCCGTCCAGGGAACAGGCACCTCCACGCCGACATCGCTCGATATGCGGAACGGTCCCGGTGAATCGCGGCAATCGAGGACGACATATTTGTTGCCCCTGAGGCCGCACAGTTGTGCCGTTTCTCCCGTTTCCGCCCCCATCGCCTCCATGTTCTCGATAACACGGCGATAGTGCGCATTGTGATGGCCGTAGGCCCAGCCGAAAAGGTGCATGGCGCGGCCGAAATAGACGTGGCCTTCCGAGCCGACGTTCTCCAGCATCTCCGCTTCGAGCAGGCTGTTGACGATCTCGTAGGTCGTCGAACGCGGCGCGTTGATCATTTTGGCGATGTCGCCGACCCGCGCCGGCTCACGACGCTTGAGCAAGGCCTCGAGCAGCATGATCACGCGATCGATGCCGCGCTTGCGTTCGCCGCCGGAGGACGCTCCCCCGTTTCCGTGGCCACCGGTTTCCATCTTGTTATTGTCCATCCCGATTGCCTTCCAACGGCGTGATTCTTCCGCCTCGTCTCAAAGCGCTTGAAAACTGTCAAGACCCGTATTAGCATCCGCCTTGTCCGATATACAGATATATCGTCTGAAATATCAGACAAATCGCTCCGATGAGCCGGCTGCCGGCAGTACCCGCCACGGGAATGCCGCCCGACCGGTCCCGGCGCATCGCGGGCATCACGGAACAGGGGAACCATCATGAGGAAGTTTTCGTCACTCACTTCGTTGAGCGCCCTTTCGCTCGGCCTGCTCGTCGGCTTCGGCAGCGTCCCGCAAGCGGATGCCGCGGCCAAATGTATCGATGGCAACCGCAAGCCGCCCTACACGCTCGGCTGGGCCAATATCTATTCGGTGCCGACCTGGATGAAACAGACACAGGGCACGATCGAGGATGAGGTCGCCAAGCTGAAGAAGGACGGTCTGGTCAAGAAGCTCGTCGTCACCGACGCGCAGGGCGATGCCAACATCCAGATCCAGCAGATCCAGTCGATGATCGATTCGAACGTCGACGCGATCCTGCTCGATTCCGGCTCCTCCACCGCGCCGACACGCGTTCTGGCGGAAGCCTGCAAGAAGGGCATCGCCATCATCAATTTCGACAGCCTCGTCGATACCGACAACGTCACCGCGAAAATCAACACTGACTCGCTCGAATGGGGCGCCGGCGCGGCCAACTTCATCGTCAAGGCTCTCGGCGGCAAGGGCAACATCATCGTCCTCAACGGGCCGGCAGGGATTTCGGTCAGCGACGACCGCCGCAAGGGCGCCGTACCCGTCCTCAAGGCCAATCCGGACATCAAGATCCTGGCTGAAACCAACACGCCTTACAATGTCGCCCCGGCGCAGGAGGCCGTTACCAGCCTGCTGTTCGCCCATCCGCAAATCGACGGGGTGCTGTCGCTCGGCGGTGCGCTTTCCGCCGGTGCTGTCCTCGCTTTCGAAAAACAGGGCCGCGACATGGTGCCTATCTCAGGCGAAAACGCACGGCAGTTCCTCGAATTGTGGCAAAAATATCATCTGAAGGCCTGGGCGACGATGCAGCCGAACTGGCTCGGCGCGCTTTCTGCCTATGCCGCCGTGGAAGCTCTGCAGGGCAAGGACATCCCGGCCTTCGTGAAGATCCCTCTGCCGGTGATCGACGATTCCAACGTCGCCAGCTATGTCGCCCGCGCCAAGGATTTCCCTGCCGACGGCTATGTCTTTTCGCCTTATGATCAGGCGCTGTTCGACAAGCTTCTGGCTCAGAAATAGCGGGAAAGGCCGGTTCATTGGCAAGCGCAATGCCGCTTCTGGCCGCGCGGGACGTGTCGAAGGCTTTCTTCGGCAACCCCGTCCTGCGCGGCGTCTCCATCGTGCTGATGCCGGGCCGCATCCATGCGTTGCTCGGGGAAAACGGCGCCGGCAAATCGACCCTTATCAACCTGCTTTCGGGCGCCCTGCCCGCCGATGGCGGGGCGATCGAGATCAATGGCAAGGCGATAGCGCATATGTCGCCCGGCGAGGCGCAGAAGGCGGGGATCGCCGTAGTGCAGCAGGAACTCAGCCTGACGGGCAGCCTGTCGATTGCGGAGAATATCGGGCTTGGCGCCTATCCACGCCGTTTCGGACTGATCGACTATCCTGCACTCGCAGCGGGTGCGAAAGCCGTGTGCGAGCGTGTCGGCCTGAACGAACCGCTCTCGACACCGGTAGGACAGCTGTCGCTCGGGCGGCGGCAAATGGTGGAGATCGCCAAAGCGCTCTACCGCGAGCCGCGCGTGCTGATTCTCGATGAACCGACCTCGTCGCTTTCGGCGGCGGAGACGAAGACCCTCATCGGCCTTCTCGGAGAGTTGCGCCGGGACGGCGTCGCGATCCTCTATATCTCCCACCGCCTGAACGAGGTGATGGCGATTGCCGAGCATGTCACGGTACTGAAGGATGGCGTACGCACGGCCGACCAGCCCCTCGCGGGAACCGACGCGGCGGGCCTGGTGCGCCTCATGGTCGGGCGCGATCCGGGCGATCTCTTTCCGCACTGGCAACCGGCAACGGAAAGAACGGCCGTTCTCACCGTGACCGGCTTTTCCGCCGGAATGGTGCGCGGCGTCGATCTCACCGTGAAGGCCGGTGAGGTGCTGGGCATAGGTGGTCTGGTAGGCCAGGGCCAGGAGGAGCTGCTGCTCGGCCTCTATGGCGCACTCCCGGCAAAAGCGGCCTCCGCCACGGTCGGCGATGCAAGGGAGCTTCCCCGCAACGTACCGAAGGCCAATGCGGCCGGCATCGCCTATATTCCGGCCGACCGCAAGCGCGAGGGCCTGCATCTCATCCATTCCATCCTCACCAACATCATGCTTCCCACCTTTTCTCGGGTGCCCGCGCTGAAGCCGCGGAGCCGTTCGTCGGAGCGCCGGACCGCCGAACAACTCGCCCGCCGCTTCACCATCAAGGGCGATCTCGCCCGCCCGGCACAGGCTCTTTCCGGCGGCAACCAGCAGAAGGTCGCGCTCGCCAAATGGATGCCGCAGGATCCGGCAGTGCTCCTTCTCAACGATCCGACGCGCGGCGTCGATGTGGAAACCAAGCGCGAGATCTACATCATGCTGCGCGACCTGGCCGCCGCCGGAAAGGCGGTCGTGCTTCTCAGTTCCGACACGCCGGAACTGGTGCATCTCTGCGACAGGGTGGTGGTCCTGCGCGAAGGACGGATCTCCGCGCTCATCGAACGACAGGATTTGAGCGAAGAGGCGATCGTCTCCGCCGCCGTCGGCGTCGAACCCCAAAAGGCGGCCGCATGAGCCTCGCCGCGAACTCCTCCCAGGGCGTCAATCCGCTCTACTGGCCGGTGCAGATGCGCCGCAATATCGGCGTGCGCGGCCTTTTTCTTGTCATACTGGCGTTCATCATCGCCTACGGCATCCTTTTCCCTGGCCTTTTCAGCGTCTTCGGCTTCGCGAAATTCACCCAGAGCTGGTTTCCGCTCGCACTGGTGACGATGGCACAGGCGATCCTCATGCTGGCCGGCGGCATCAGCCTCGCGATCGGGCCGCTGGTCAGCCTGGGTGCGGTCATTGCCGCCACCACGATGACGCAGAGCCTCGGCATTGCCGGCGGCACAGCGGCGGTCACGCTTGCCGGACTCGTCATCGGCGCGGCGACCGGGCTCATCGTCGTGAAGCTGCGGCTGCCGTCGATCGTCGTCACGCTGGCGGGCTCCTTCATCATCGCCGGCGCCGCCCTTCTCATCCTGCCGCGCCCCGGCGGCACCATGCCGCCCTGGGTATCGAACCTGCTTGCGGGCGGCACGCCGGCGGCCTTCGGCCTGCTCGTTCTCGTCGTCCTCGCATGGAAGCTCTATCTCGCGACCCCTCTGGGGCTCAGCCTCTACGCCGCCGGCGAAAATCCAGTCGGTACCTATCGCTCCGGCGCCTCCGTCGACACGGCCCTCATCGCCGCCTATGCGATCAGTGGCCTGCTGTGCACCGGCGCCGGGCTTTTCGTGGCAGCGCAGACGGGATCCGGTGATCCGGTGATCGGCCAGAGCTTCACGCTCAATTCGATCGCGGCGGCGGTGCTCGGCGGCGTCGGCTTCCTAGGCGGCCAGGGAACGATGCGCGGCGCGCTTGCCGGCAGCCTTCTCCTCAGCCTCATGATCAGCGTCATGTTCTTCCTCGGCTTTACGCCGGTGGCGCAATACATCGCGCAGGGCCTGATTATCGTCGGGGCCGTCGCCCTTCCGCAAATCCGGGGGATGCGCAAATGAACGAAGCGGCGGGAGCAAAACCAACGCGCTCGCTCGGCAGTATCCTGCGCAGCCGCCCCTTCCTCGCCTTCGCGGTCGTCGCGCTCGTCTGGATCGTCGCCGGCTTCACCATGCGCGGCTTCGGCGCCTACGGCCATTTGCGCTACCTGATCGAACTCTCCGCGGTCATCGGCCTGGTCGCCGCGGGGCAGACCTTCGTCGTCGTCACAGGCGGCATCGATCTCTCGGTCGGGGCCATCATCACGGTGAGCGCCGTCGGCCTGCCGCTTTTCACCTGGCAGGCGGACCCGACGGGCCTATCGGCCATCGTCGCGACGCTGGCGATGGCAAGCGCGATCGGACTGGTCAACGGCGCGGGGGTCGCGTTCCTGCGCGTGCATCCGATGATCATGACACTTGCCATGGCGACCTTCCTGCAAGGATTGCTGATCATCATTGCGGGCGGCAGCGCCGTTTCGGTCCAGAACGAACTCGTCCAATGGCTCGGCAATGCCAGGCCGGCCGGTATTCCTGCCGGAATCCTGCTCTGGCTGGTCATCTCGGCGGCAACACTGTGGGTGATGCATGCAACGCCTTTCGGCGCCAGGCTTTTTGCGCTCGGGGCGAATCCCATAGCCGCGCAACTCTCCGGCGTACCCGTCATCGCGACGACCATCGCGGTCTATGCCGTCTGCGGCTTCACCTCGGGGCTGGCCGGCGTCCTGCTGCTCGGCATGAACGGGCAAGGCTATGTCGGGATCGGCGATCCCTATCTGCTCACCTCGATCGCCGCCGTGGTCCTCGGCGGAACATCGATCCTCGGCGGTTCCGGCACCTATGCCGGCACCATTCCCGGCGCGATCCTGCTCGTCACCATCACGGCGCTCATCACCGTGGTCAACGCCTCGCCCGGATGGCGCAGCATCCTCTTCGGCGCACTCATCCTGGCACTTCTGCTCCTGTCAGGCCGGGAGGCCGCCCGCCGGTGAGACATCATCCAACCGATAAAGCCGCCTCGCCGTGCCGAAAAAAAGCGCGGACTGCTCGCTCGCCGAAAGGTCCGCGGTGATGGCCCTGAAACCGTCATACACTTCATCGAAGGAGGCATGGAGCGACGCCACCGGAAAATCGCTGGCGAACATGCTCCGTTCCGGGCCGAAGCAGTCGATGCAATGCAAGGCGACCTGCCTCAGGCTTTCGAGGGTCCAGTCATGGTCATAGGCGACGAGATCGGAAATCTTGATCGCGACGTTCGGCCGGCGCGCCAATCGCCGCAACCCCTCCCGCCAGCGCTGCATGCCCTCGGCATCGCGATCGATCGGACTGCCGCAATGGTTCAGGATGAAAGGCTGGTCGGGAAAAGCCGCGGCAAGCCGCACGGCATCGTCAAGCTGACACGGGAAAATCAGCAGGTCGAAAACAAGGCCATGGCGGGGGAGGAGCGAAAGGCCGGCGCGCCATGCCGGGTCGTCCATCATGCCGTCACGCGCTGCAAAGCGGCGCGCCGGATCAGGATCCCAACTCACGATGTCGCGAATGCCGGCGACGCGCGGAAACGCCGCCTGCCTTTCGAGAAGCGCCGGAGCATCGGGGCTGGCGAGCGGGACGCGCGCCACATAGCGCGCCGCGACGCCTCTTTCCTCGTCGAGCGTTTCCAGCCATTGCGTCTCGCCGATACAATCGCCCTCGCGCCACCCCGCTTCGACATGCACGGTCGCCACGACATTCTGGTTCCGCGCGTCGCGACAATAATCCTCGGGAAGGTAGTTCCGCCTGACCGGCTCCAGATCGCCGAGGCCGCCCCGCTCGCCTGCCGTAGCATTAAGCCATGGATAGCAGCCGAGGCCGAGATCCCACAAATGGTGATGCGCGTCGATCACGGGACCATGATAAGGCGTCGGCAAAGCGATCTCCCATCCAGATTGGTGTTTGCCCGGAGGCGTAGCACGAGATGACGACAGAGGCACCCGCCACACTCTCCAGCAGCAATTTCGTTCTGGACGACCGTATCCGTGGCATCCCCCCGGGGACGCCGGCGATCGACAGCCATTCGATCGCGGCGCTTGGCTGGCATCCTGCCGATGGAAGGATGATGCTGCCGGTCCTCACCCTCGACGAGGCGGCTTTCCTCGCCAACCGCGATCTCTTCATGCGCTATGCGCGGGAGAAGGGCGTCGCCGCGGCCCCGCACGGCAAGACGCCGATGGCGCCCGATCTGGCGCGCGCGCTGGTCGAGGCCGGAGCGTGGGGAACGACCGTCGCCGACATCAGGCAGGCTGCCGTGATGCTCAGGGCCGGCCTCAACCGGCTCGTCCTTGCCAACGAAGTCGGCGGCCATGGCGGCGCGGCGCGGCTTGCGGCGCTCCTCGCGGCGTTCCCGAAGGCGGAGCTTTATGCCTTTGTCGATTCCGCGGAAGCGGCAGATGCTCTTGCCGCCGCATGGCGGAAGGCGCCGGTGCTGCCGCCTCTCTCGGTGCTCGTTGAAGCGGGGGCGGGACGCGCCGGTGCGCGGACGCTTCAGCAGGCCGATGCGATCATCGATGCGGTCCTTCGCGCCGATGGCCGTCTCAAACTCGCCGGTGTTGCCGCCTATGAGGGCGCGGCGGCGCGTGCCACGCCTGAGGAAACGGACAAGGCGATCGGCGGCCTGCTTGCCATGACCGGCGATCTTCTTATCCACGTGCGCCGGCGTGTCGGACCGGCTGCGCCGCTTATCGTCACCGCGGGCGGCTCGGTCTATTTCGACAAGGTCGTGGAAGCGCTTTCGCCTTTGGTAGAGGCCGACGGCAACGCAACGCTGGTGCTGCGCAGCGGCGCCATCTTCTTCCATGATCACGGCATCTACGACCGCGGGCTGGACGCGCTCGACAGGCGACACGGCTTTACGCTCGGCGGCGAAGCGGTTTCCGCAAGGACAAATTTCCGGCCGGCCCTGCGCCTATGGGCCGAAGTGCTGTCACGCCCCGAGCCCGGCCTCGCGGTCTGCGGCATGGGCATGCGCGACGTTTCCTTCGACCAGGGCCTGCCGATCGTCGTCGGCATTTACCGCAACGGGCAGGCACTGCCCCTGCCCGAGGCTCTTCCCAAGGTCACGAAGCTGAACGACCAGCATGCTTTCCTTTCCGTTCCGGATGACGCCGATCTCGCGGTCGGCGACGTGCTGGAATTCGGCATCTCGCACCCCTGCACCTGCCTCGACAGATACAGCGTGATCTTCGGCGTCGATGACAACGGGCGGGTGCGGCACGCCTTTCCCACCTTTTTCGGCTGACCGCTTTGGCGCCGGCCACTCGACGTAACCACTGAAAGGAAATGAGAATGACAGACTATTATCGTTCCGGCCCCCGCATGTCCCAGGCCGTCGCCCATGGCGGGCTACTCTATATCGCCGGACAGGTGGCCGAAGACCGCAAGGGCGGTGTGGAGGCCCAGACCCGCGATATCCTCGGCAAGCTCGATTCGCTGTTGGCCGAGGCGGGGACAAGCAAGTCGAAGCTGGTCGCGGTCAACATCTTCCTGTCTCAGATCGGCGATTTCGATGCGGTGAACAGCGTCTATGACGCCTGGATCGACCGCCAGCATCCGCCTGCACGCGCCTGTGTCGAGGCGCGGTTGGCCGACCCCGACCTCAGGATAGAAATCACGGCCGTTGCCGCGATCTAGCATCAGTAGCGTCAGGAGAAAGGGCGGCTCATGCATTCGGGTCTGGTCCATACGCTCGATTTCGATCGCGACGGCAAGGTGCTCGGCCATCTCGGCATACCCTTCTCGATCGATCGGTCGCCCTATTTCCAGGTGAAGGTGCCGGTCTGCCGCGTGCGGAACGGCGCCGGGCCGTCGGTGCTGCTGATGGCGGGCAACCATGGCGACGAATATGAGGGCGAGCTTTCGCTCGCCCGCCTGATCCGCCTGATCGAGCCGGAAAAGATCAAGGGCAGCGTCACCATCCTGCCATTGACGAACACGCCCGCCGTGCTGGCGGGCAAACGCTGTTCGCCGCTCGACGGCGGCAACCTCAACCGCGCTTTCCCCGGCAGCCCCAACGGTTCGCCGACGGAGCGGCTTGCGCATTTCCTCGAGGCCGAGCTTTTCCCCCGCCACGACATCGTCCTCGACATCCATTCCGGTGGAACGTCGATGGAGCATCTTCCGACGGCGCTGATCGAACGGGATCAGGATGAAAAGCGGCACGCACGCGCACTAGCATTGATGAAGACCCTCGGTATGCCCTACGGCTTCATCGCCGACAACGGTCCCGGCGCGCCAACCTCGATGGGCGGTGCGCGCCGATCCGGAGCGATCGGACTTAGCGGTGAATTCGGCGGCGGCGCGACGGTGACGCCGGCAAGCATGCGCTACACCATGATGGCGATCGACAATCTTCTCCAGGCGGCAGGCGTCACCGACGAACCGATCCTCAATGCCGGACGGCCGCAAGAGAAGGCGATCCAGCTTCTGTCGCTCTCCCGCCACAGCCAGGGCATCTATGCCACAAGGCGGGGTTGGTTCGAGCCGGCCGCCGGCCCTGGCGACCGCGTTTCGGCCGGGCAGCTCGCCGGCTGGTATCATGACCTCGAACGGCTCGATGCAGCCGAGGAACCGCTCACTTTCGCGGAGGCCGGCATCGTCCTTTCCCGCCGACTGCACACCATGTGCGAAGCCGGCGATTGCCTCATCCAGGTCGCGGAGCCCATTGAAACATGACGGCAGGTGAGTTCGTTATCCGCAACGCGCGGATCGTCGACGGCACGGGCGCACCGTGGTTTCGTTCCGACATGCGTATCGCCGCCGGCCGTATCGCCTCGGTCGGCAACGGCTTGCCGGCCGACGGCGCAACCGCCATCGATGCGGAGGACCGCTATCTGGCCCCCGGTTTCATCGACGCCCATTGCCATGACGATCTGATTACGCTGCGTGAGCCGCAACGACTGGAGAAAATCATGCAGGGCGTGACCACCGTGGTAGTCGGCAATTGCAGCTTTTCGCTTTATCCAGCGCGCTCCGGATCGCGGGGCCTTCTGGCGGAGCATTTCGGTGCGCTGCTCGGCAAGACGGAGCACGAGGAGATTTTCGACGATTTCGCCGGCTACCGGGCCGCGCTCGACCGCACCGGCGCGGCGCTCAACGTCGTCTCCCTCGTCGGCCATGCCGCCCTCAGGCTGGCCGTCATGGGCTATGAGGAGCGGCCTGCCACCGCGGACGAGCGGGCAGAGATGCAGGCCCTTCTCGCCCGGCAACTGGAACAGGGGGCTGCCGGCCTGTCGCTCGGTCTCGTCTATCCGCCGAGCGCCTATGCCGACGAAGCGGAACTAGTGGCGCTTGCGGAAACCGTCCGCGACCACGGCAAGCTCCTGACGGCCCATATAAGAAGCTATGAGGGCGGCCTTCTCGCTTCGACCGACGAGTTCCTTTCGATCCTCAAGGCATCCGGTTCCGCCGGGCTCCTGTCGCACCTGCAATCGGCCGGCCGGCCCAATTGGGGCAACGTTCCGAAGGCGATCGGCAAGATCGAGGCGGCCCGTACCGAAGGCCTGGACGTCTCCTTCGACATGTATCCATATCCCGCCGGCAGCACCTATCTCCTCCAGCTCCTGCCGCCGGCTGCGCTTGCCGGAGGCCCTGCCGCGCTGGTCGAGAGGCTATCCGATCCGGAAAGCCGGGAGGCACTCCGGCAGTGGGTCGAGAGCGGCAGCGGCGATCCGCATCTGCAATCGAAAGTCTCGCTCATCGGCTGGGAGAATGTGCGGCTTTCGGCGATCGGTGCACCGGCACTGAAGCATCTCGAAGGCCGGTCGATCGCCGACGCGGCGGCGATCGAAGAGAGCACTCCCTTCGACCTCCTCGTCCGCCTCGTCATAGAGTACGGCGGGCAAACGGGGATCGTCCTTTTCCAACTCGACGAGGCCGACCTCAGGACGGCCTGCACGCATCGGCTGCACCTCGCCTGTTCCGATGGCCTGCCGCGCATCGGCACGAGGCCGCATCCGCGCGGCTTCGGAACCTTTCCGCGCCTTGCCGGCCGGCTGGTGCGCGAGGGATGGCTTCCGCTCGAGGACGCCGTCAGGCGCATGACATCGGCACCGGCCGCGCGCTTCGGCCTTTCCGATCGCGGGATCATCCGCGAAGGCCTGGTCGCCGACCTCGTTCTCTTCGGCGACGGCATCGAGGATTGCGCCACTTTCGACGAGCCAACCCTGCTCGCCGCCGGCATCGGCTATGTTTTCGTCGCCGGCGAGCCGGTGCTTCTGGAAGGGCAGCCAACCGGTCGCTTTCCGGGGCGTATGCTTTCATGAAGCCGATATCCGACATGCAGCTTGCCATGTGGACTTATCCCTGGGACATCCAGGATATCGGTATCGAGACCGTCGAACGCGAGATCAAGGAACGCGCGGCGCTGAACATGGTCAGCCTGGCGATCTCCTATCATGCCGGCCGTTTCCTCCAGCCGCGCAGCCCGCGCCGCAAGGCCTATTTCCCTGAAGACGGCACCATCTATTTCCAGCCGACGCCGTCACGCTGGGAAGGGCTCGCAATCCAGCCGAAGCTCGCCCGCGTCATCGCCGAGGGCGGAGACGTGCTGCGGGACCTTGTCCGCAGGCGCGACAGCGGCGGGCTGGGCGTTTCCTGCTGGACGGTATGCCTGCACAACACGCGCCTCGGCATGCTCCATCCCGAAATCGTCACCCGCAACGCCTTCGGCGATCCGAATTACTACAATCTTTGCCCGTCGCATCCGGACGCACGCGCCTATGTCCGTGCGCTCGTGGGAGACATCAGCCACACCTACAAGCCCGACAGGATCGAACTGGAAAGCCCGTGCTTCATGGGGTTCGCTCACGAATATCATCATGAGAAGGACGGCGTCTGCCTCCAGCCGGAAGACGATTTCCTGCTGTCGCTCTGCTTCTGCCCGGCCTGCCTCGAGCGGGCGGCACAAGCCGGCATCGACGGCGAGGCGGCGCGCCGGCTGGTCCGCGGTTGGATCGTCGAGGCTTGCGAACGCACGACACCCGAGCCGCGTTTTCCCGATTTTCCGGCGCGCGGCATCGCGACCTTCGCACCCTGGCCGGACCTTCATGCCTATGTCGCCTGGCGTTTCGAGCCGGTGACGAGCCTCATCGCCGAATTGCGCGAGGCGGCGAACCCGGACACGGATGTCGTGGTGATCGATCTGAAGGAGGGCTGGCTCGGGGGTACCGACCTCGCCTCCATCGGTAAGATTTGCGACGGGGCGATCCTGTGCGCTTACGACATGGATGCGGAGGCGGTCGAGGCCCTTGCTGCATTCGGGCGCGGCGCGCTCGGACCGGATAAATTCCTCGCTATCGGCTACAGGCTCTTCTTCCCGGAAATGATGAGCGCCAAGACTTTGGTGGCGAAGGTCGCGCCCGCGCTCCGAGCCCCAGTGGATGGCCTTAACTTCTACAATTACGGGCTGGTGCCGGCAGGCCGGCTGGATTGGGTGGGACAGGCGTTGGCCGGATAGATTCCGGCTTCCAGCGACTTTATTTCGCGGCTGCCGTCCGCACCCGTGGTTTCGCAACGGGGCGCCCGGCGCGGCCGTAGCTGGTGATGAAATCGACGATGCGCGGCACGATTTCCGCCCGAAAGCGCGAACCGTTGAAAACGCCGTAATGGCCGACGGAGGCCTGAAGATAGTGAACCCGCATATCGCGCGGGATGTTGACGCACAGATCCTGCGCCGCGCGCGTCTGGCCGACGCCGGAAATATCGTCGTTCTCTCCCTCGACGGTCATCAGCGCGACATTGCGGATCGCCTTCAAATCGATGGGCTCCGAGCGATGGGTCATCTCGCCTTTCGGCAGCGCGTGGCGGATGAAGACGGTCTCGACCGTCTGCAGATAGAACTCCGCCGTCAGATCCATCACCGCGAGATATTCGTCATAGAACGCACGATGTTTCTCCGCATCGTCGCCATCATGCCTGACGAGGTGCATGAAGAAATCCTTGTGGGCGATGATGTGCCGGTCGAGATTCATGCTCATGAAGCCGGAAAGTTGAAGGAAGCCCGGATAGACGTCGCGCATGAAGCCGGGCGCCGGCCACGGCACCTGCATGATGGCGTTGTCGCGGAACCAGCCGAGACCTTTCTCGACGGCCAATCGGTTGACGGCGGTCGGGTGCCGCCTGGTGTCGATCGGCCCGCCCATCAGCGTCATCGTCGCCGGCGCATGGCTGTCCCCACGCGCCTCCATCAGGGCAGCCGCCGCCAATACCGGAACGGCCGGCTGGCACACCGCCATGACGTTTGCGTCGGGTCCGAGGAAGTGCAGCATTTCGATGACGTAGTCGATATAATCGTCGAGATCGAAAGTCCCCTCGGCCAGCGGCACCATTCGGGCATCCACCCAATCGGTGATGTAGACCTCGGCATAAGGCAGCATCGCTTCGACCGTGCCGCGCAGCAGTGTCGCGTAATGGCCGGACATGGGCGCTACGATCAGAAGCTTCGGGTCCGCCTTGCGCCGGCTGGCGACGGCCCGCTCGAAATGGATCAGATTGCAGAAAGGCCGCGACCAGACGGTCTTCTCCCGCACGTCCACCTTCTTCCAGTCGACGACCGTGCTGGTGAGGTTGAAGGACGGCTTTGCGTAACGGCGGGTCGTTCGCTCGAAGAGTTCAGCCGCCGCCGCGATCGAGCGTCCGGCAGCGGTTTGCGAGAAAGGGTTGACGGGACTGGTATAGAGGAGCTTCACCGCCTCGGCCGCCGCCCGGAAAGGTTGCAGCGCGGCATGATTGAACTCGTAAAGCTGATAGAACATCCGGCCTCTCGCAGCCCCGTCCGCGCGCGAGCGGGCCTATCCTCAATTCGTTATGCGGCAAAAAGTATCACCGAATTGTTGCGACGCAACAAGATTACGCCAATTTCGCTCATTCGGAGTGGAGAAATGCGGAATAGGCAGGCGGAATCGGTGCAATTCGGCCGCCCAGTCCGCTCGAAAACAGGTAATTGGCGTCCTCAACTGCCTTCCACCAGAATCACC
>SCRB01000686.1 GCA_004299545.1 Rhizobiaceae bacterium | reverse complement strand
CCGGGATCCGGGCCGCCAGAATATCATCGAGCAGCTTTTTCGGTTCAAGCATGAGGCCTCCACATCATGGCAATCCGCTCTCATGGATCTCCGGCAGGAGCCGCCGCCATGAATCAGTTCGTCAGTTAAGCGCGTTTCGCGACATGACAATGACATGACCGGGACGATTTCGTGGCTGTGTCGGAAAGTGATCGGGCACCTCCGTTACGGCAAAATCAGTCATCTTTCTCCACCTCCCGCCACGCCGGGCGCAATTTGGGCGTCGTGAACGGATAAGGGAACCGGATGATGTTTTCGCGTGAAGTGGTCGACGAAATAACCGCCGCGGCACATGACCTCGCCATCGAGCCGGCAGCACTTCTCGCCGTCGCCGATGTCGAATGCGGCGGCCGGCCTTACGCGGTCGTCAAGGGCAGAAAGGAACCCCTGATCCGCTTCGAGGGCCATTACTTTGACCGGCGGCTCGCGGGCGAGAAGCGAGAAAAGGCGAGGAGAGCCGGCCTCGCCTCGCCCGTTCCCGGTGCGGTGCGCAATCCCTTCACCCAAAGCGCCCGCTGGCGGCTCCTCGCGCGGGCCGAAGCCATAGACAGCGAGGCGGCGCGGGAATCGGTTTCCTGGGGTCTCGGGCAGGTGATGGGCGCCCATTGGAAGATGCTCGATTATGAAAGCGTCGATGCTTTCGTTTCCGAAGTCCGGAAGAGCGTCTCCGGTCAGGCGCGGGTGATGGCGCGCTTCATCGCAAGTGCGAATCTTGCAGGCGCGCTTGCGCGGCATGACTGGAGGGCGTTCGCCTGCGGCTATAACGGGCCGCTCTTCGCACGCCATTCCTATGACCGCAGGATCGCGGAAGCCTTCGTGGCCTATGGCGGCAGCGCCGATGCGCCGGCCTGCCCTTTCGCCACGGAAGAGGAACCTGCGTTGCTTTCGGCTGGCTCCGCCGGACCTGCCGTCGCCCGTCTCCAGCAATACCTGGCCGAGCGGGGCTATGCGGTCGAGGCGGACGGCATTTTCGGCGCCCGAACCGCCGCCGCGCTTCGCCACTTTCAGGCCAGACACGGCTTGGCGGCCGATGGCATCGCCGGCCCTGCGACGATGGCTAAGCTTGACGCCGGAGCGGAAGCCGCCCCGAATCCCAAGAACCGGTAGCAGAAGCGGCAGCACTCGGAAAGTTGATCGTTGCAGGCTCCGCCCCTTCGTGGACTTGGCCAAAACAAGCTGCTAAATCGATTATGTTGCGACGCAATGGAAACTGCCGGACGACCAACCGTCATTCGCCCGCTCCCGAACGGATCCGCGATGCAGAAGAAAAACGAGAAGCTGATTGTCATTCTCGAGGGTCAGCCGGTCATCCCCGTGCTCAAGATCGGCCGGTTGGCGGACGCGGTGCCCCTGGCGCGCGCGCTTGTCGCTGGCGGCCTCCCGGCCATAGAGATCACGCTCCGCACGCCGGACGCAATCGATGCGATCAGGCTCGTGGCAAATGAAGTTCCCGAAGCGATCGTCGGAGCCGGAACGGTGCTGTCGTCGCGCCGTTACGACGAGGCCGTCGATGCGGGTGCGAGATTCATCGTCAGCCCCGGAACGACGCAGGAACTCCTCGACGCGGCACGGGACGCGCCGGTTCCCTTCCTGCCTGGCGCCATCACGCCAAGTGAAATCATGGGGCTTCGAGAGGAAGGTTTTTCGATCCTCAAATTCTTTCCGGCCGAACAGGCCGGCGGCGCCGCTTTCCTGAAGGCGCTCGCCTCGCCGCTCGCCGGCATGCGTTTCTGCCCGACTGGCGGAATTTCGCTGAAGAACGCCAACGACTATCTCAGCCTTGGCAATGTCGTTTGCGTCGGCGGCTCATGGGTTGCCCCGGACGACCTTGTCGCGGCGGGCGCGTGGGAAAAGATCACGCCGCTTGCGCGTGAAGCATCGGTGCTGAAACGCCAGAGCTAATTTCCGAAAGGTTCAATCAGCACCGAAGCGGGCGACCGGCAGGAAAGTCACAGCGTTTCCGCTGAAATGGCTGGCGTCTTTCGTATGGCCATCCGGCTCGAAGCCTTCCGTATAGACCATCCTGGGTTTGCTGCGGACGATGTTGTAGGCGAGCGAACGCGTCGCGCTGCTGGTGATGGCCGGATTGAAGGAGCGGTGCTGTACCGCCCAGCGAACGATCTCGCTGTGAACGGGAACTTCGAAGGATTTCCGCCCGGGATTGGCCGGCGCGGCGGCATGTCTTGCGTGTTTTCCGGTTGTCCTGACGCCGGAGCCCACCGCCGCCGTTGCGCTGACGCCGGCCGGCCGGTCGAGCAACGCAAGCCTCGGCGAAGCGTCCTCGACGAGACGATCCCCCTTGCCGCTCTTGTTCTCCACCCTGAAGACAGCCGGGGCGATATCCGATTCGTGCGGTTCATAGTGTGGCCGCTGCTGCGGAAGCATCGCAATCATGCCGCCATCCGAAGTCACGGCCGGCCGCGCTGACGGCAATTGCCCGCTGAAGGCTGCGAGCGTCGGAACAGGCCGGGGATCGGCACGCTCGCCGTCCCGCTCGGCCTGCGCTGGGGTACGCCCGGCAAGCAATGCCGCCAGTTGATCGGCATCAGCCACGGAAACCCCGGATTTCCTGCCGTCGTCCTTAAGGCTGGCAACATCCCTCACTTCCGCCGGCGGCGAATAGTCGGGGCGGCGCGTGGGCAGCGGGATATTGATGGCGACTTGCGGCTCGTCCGCCTGATCCGCCGCCGCGTCCGCGCCCGCCGGGCCGACATCGACATCCGGCCGCGGCGCCTTGAGCGGCAACGGCACGTCCTGCGGCGGAAGCGCCGCAACAATAGCGCCGGGTTTCTCCGGTTTCGGCTGCGATGCGCCCTGCGCCGGCACGCCTGCGATTTCCACGCCCGGCAAGGTGTCGGAGGAGGCCGGCTTTCTTACAGCGGCGCGAACCTGATCGGCCTTGGTGCTGGCGACCTTGATATCCGCCTCGTCTTCTTCCTGGTCGGCACCACCGCCGCCGAACAGCGTGGCGAAGAAGCCCTTATGCCGGGTCGAGGAACTTGCCATCTGGATATCCGGCGGCTGCCCGTTGCGCGCCTTGTAAGCGGCGAGCGCCTCGTCGTAACGCGCAAGCGGCTTTCCGTCGGCCGGCACGTAAAGCGTCTTGCCGTGGGGGAAGAGAGCCAGCAATTGCTGGCGGCTCATCCGTGGCCAGTAGCGCGGATTGCCGACGTCCATGTGAACGAAGGGAGAGCCCGAAGTCGGATAATAGCCGACGCCGCCGACCTCGATCTTGAGGCCGATTTCCCGGAGCTTCTTGAGCGGCACGCCCGGAATGAAGAAATCGATGGCCTTGCCGCGCGTGTGCTGGCTCTCGCGGGCGACGCCACGGCTGCGCCTGCGCAGCATCGAATTGGTCTCCGGCGCGCGATAGCCGCACACCACGTTGATGTAGTCGTGCGAACCGGCTTGCTGATAGACGGTCCAGAGAAGGTCGAAAAGGCGGGGATCTATCTTCACCGTCTCGTTACGGCGCCAGTCCCTCAATATGTAGTCGAGCTTCTTGAGCCCGTCGGGCAGATAACGTCCGTCCTTCTTGTAGGCGATCTCGGCTTTTTCATGCGTGTGCAGATGATAGATCTTGAGCGTACGCACTTCCGCGCTCGCGCTGCAAATGAAGGCAAACAGCGAGGCGATGGCCACGACGAAACGCCCCAGCCATCCCCGACTGCTCCAGGGAGGAGTGCCCCAAAGAAACGTTCCACGCCCGACGAAGGGAGTCTGCGATCTGGTCAAATCAACGGCCTTGCGCCTACCGATGTCCCCGAACCTGACACTCGGAAGATGGATCACCTTCCGACCATCGCTCAGAATGGTTAACCCATGCTTAGTGGCGAGGAATTGCGGTCAGAGCATGGCAACAGAATGACCGCATTGCGCGCCGACGCACCATGGTAAACGCGACGTATATGAAAAATAAGGGGAATTCGCAATCCTGAACAGCCGACTATCCACGGCCGCGCGGCAGCGACACCACGCTGGACGGAAACCTCATGACGCCGAAGCCATGTTCTCCGTCCCGTCTTCGGGATCGATACCGTATTCCTTCAGCTTGCGGTAGAGTGTCGAGCGGCCGATGCCGAGCCGCCGCGCTGCCTCGCTCATCTGCCCCTGATAGCGATCGATCGCCAGCTTTATCATCTCCAGTTCGACGTCGGCGAGCGAGCGCACGTTTCCCCGCTCGTCAAGCGCCCGCACGAGACCGAACTCGCTCCTTCCCGGTTGATCGCGCTGGACCTGCTCCATGATCCGCACATGCCGGTTGATTGCTTCGGCCGTATCGCCGGAACGGGAGATACCACCCTGCCGCTCCAGGTCGATCCCTTCCACCTGGGCACGGATCTGCGGGAACTCGGCTGGCGTCAGCAGGCTGTCTTCGCTCAACACGACGGCGCGAAAAACCGCGTTTTCCAACTGCCGGATGTTGCCGGGCCAGTCATACGCCGTCAGCAGCGAAAGCGCTTCCGGGTTTATTCCCGTCACTTTTCTGCCGGAGCCGGATGCTCCCATGCACTGGATGAAATGATCGATCAGGTAGGGGATGTCCTCGGGACGATCGCGCAACGGCGGAACGAAGATCGGAAAGACGTTCAGCCGGTAGAACAGGTCTTCGCGGAACTTTCCCTCGCGTACCCGCTGCAGGAGATCGCGGTGGGTTGCCGAGATAAGGCGGATATCGACGTTCTGCGCCGAACGCGCCCCGACGGGATCGACCTCACCCTCCTGCACCGCCCTCAGGAGCTTAACCTGGACGTCGAGCGGCAGGTCGCCGATCTCGTCGAGAAACAGCGTCCCGCCATCGGCTTCCACGAATTTCCCGACATGGCGCTCCGTCGCGCCGGTGAACGCGCCCTTCTCATGGCCGAAAAGAATGCTTTCCACCAGATTCTCGGGGATGGCGCCGCAATTGACGGTGACGAAGGGCTTTCCCTTGCGGTCGCCCGATCCCTGGATCGCGCGTGCGACAAGTTCCTTGCCGACACCGGATTCGCCCTCGACGAGGATCGGTATGTTGGAAGCAGCTGCCTTTCGCCCCAGCCTGACGACGCGTTCCATGGCGGGGCTGCGCGTGATGATGTCGCGGAACGAGAGAACGCCGCTGCCGTTTTGCCGCGCCCGCCTGGCATCGCCTTCGAAAGCGCCGAGCTTCAACGCCCCGTTCACCGCCGTCATCAGCCGTTCCGGCGAGGCCGGCTTGACGACGAAGTCGAAAGCGCCGTTGCGCATGGCGGTGACGACGGTGTCGATGCCGCCTTGGGCCGTCTGCACGATCACCGGCAGCGTGATATTGCGCTCGCGTAAGTGCCCGAGCACCTGGATACCATCCATGCCGGGCATCATGAGATCGAGGATGATAACCGAAACGTCCTTGCCGGCTTCGCTCTCCAGCATGCGCAGCGCCGTCTCTCCGCCTTCCGCGAGGAGCGTTCTGTATCCGGATTTGGAGACGACCGCATCGAGCAGCCTGCGCTGGACCGGATCGTCGTCA
>SCRB01000685.1 GCA_004299545.1 Rhizobiaceae bacterium | reverse complement strand
GGGCCACGGATGCACCGCCGGGGCCACTCCCGATGATGATGACGTCGTAATGCCGTGTCATCGCCTTCAGCCGTTGGTCGAGAAGCCCGGATAGAGCGTCATGCCGCCATCGACGAAGAGCGTCGTGCCGACGACATAATCGGAATCGTCGGACGCCAGCCAGACGGCGGCCCGAGCAATGTCTTCGGGCAGGCCGATCCGCCCATAGGGGATGAGCGTCAACAGGCGCTTGAGCGCATCGGGCGTGTTCCAGGCGGAGGCGTTGATCGGTGTCTGTATGGCGCCCGGCGCGATACCGTTGACACGGATGCGTTTGGGGGCAAGCTCCTGCGCCATGCTTTCCATGAGCAGTTTGATGCCGCCCTTTGAGGTCGCATAATTCGCGTGACCCGCCCACGGGATCGCCTGATGCACGGAACTCATGCAAATGATCTTCCCGGCCGCGTGCGATATGGATGGAACGACACCGCGCCGCAGGAACTCCCGGATCGCGGCGCGCGAGCACAGAAACTGGCCGGTCAGATTGACGCCGATGACCTGGTTCCACTTTTCAACGGTCATGTCGGCAAAATCGGAATCGCGCTGGATGCCGGCGTTGTTGACGAGGATGTCGATCGTGCCCAGTTCGCTCACTGCGCGGCCGAACATGTCGTCGACCTCATCCTCGCGTGAGACATCG
This sequence comes from Rhizobiaceae bacterium, assembly GCA_004299545.1. Classification (GTDB taxonomy): domain Bacteria; phylum Pseudomonadota; class Alphaproteobacteria; order Rhizobiales; family Rhizobiaceae; genus Mesorhizobium_L. The sequence goes on along the minus strand of SCRB01000685.1, from coordinate 1,699 downwards.
GCCTTGTGCACAAGGGCGTTGCACCCGAATTGCCTGATCCTGTCGGCTACGGCCGCCGCGGCGTCGTCACCTTCGACATAATTCACCACGACATCGGCGCCTGCCTGGCCGAGCGCGATGGCGACACCCTCGCCGATCCCGGAATTGGCCCCGGTCACGAGGGCTTTCTGATGGGCTAAAGGCTTATAGTCGGACATGGTGGGCATCTTCTGAAATATCGAGCCCGCCAAGTCGTCCAGTCGCGCTGTCGAAGCGCCCGTCGTGAAAAGTTGGCCCGTGGATGGAACGCATATATGCCACAAAAGGTCCCATCGCCTCCATTACATCCTGGTAATGTTATGGGATTCGACGAACACTCCTCTACCCCTCGGCATTTTCGTCGTTCTGGCCCTGGGTAATCAGGCGGGCACTTCGCTGGTTGCGCATATAAATCCATAGCCAGGACAGCGCGACGCTGAGCCGGTTGCGCATGCCGATCAGGAAATAGATGTGCGCGATACCCCACAGCCACCATGCGAAAGTGCCTCGGAGCTTGATCCAGCCGAAGTCGATCACCGCGCGCCTTTTGCCGATCTGTGCCAGGCTACCCTCGTGGTGATAGAGGAAGGGAGGGAAAGCAGCGACGCCGCGTCGCCGCGCCTTGATGGTTTCGGCGACATAACGGCCCTGTTGCTTGGCCGCAGGAGCAATGCCCGGCACCGGCTTATCATCCGGACCGGCAATGGTCACGGTGTCACCGATCGCGAAGATATCCGGATGACCGGGAACGGTGAGGTTCGGAAGCACCCTCAGCCGGCCGGCGCGGTCGGCCGGCGCGTCGAGCCATTCGGCGGCGGGTGAGGCCTGTACGCCGGCAGCCCATATGATGGTCCTGGTCTCCAGGCTGTGGCCACCATAGACGATGCCTTCGGCCGTGCAATCGGTAACCGGGTGGTCGACCTCGACCTCGACACCAAGCTTTTCGAGCGAACGCCGCGCATAAGCGGATAGGTCATCGGGATAACCCGCAAGCACGCGCGGACCCGCCTCGATGAGGACGACCCGTGCTTTTCGCGTATCGATGTTGCGAAAATCCGGTGCCAGCGTATCGCGGGCCAATTCCGCGATCGTGCCGGCGAGCTCCACACCGGTCGGGCCAGCGCCGATAATGACGAAGGTCAGAAGTGCGGCCTGTCGATGGGGATCGGCTTCCCGCTCCGCGCGCTCGAAGGCAAGCAGGATACGGCCCCTGATCGTGGTCGCGTCCTCGATCGTTTTCAGGCCGGGTGCAAACTGTTCCCATCCGTCATGACCGAAATAGGCGTGTCGGGCGCCTGTAGCGAGGACGAGTGTGTCGTAGGCCACTGTTTCTCCCCCGTCGAGCAGGACCCGGTGCGCATCAGCGTCCACGCCGATGACCGTCGCGAGCAGCGTCGTGACGTCCCGACGACCGCGCAGGAGATATCTTATCGGCCAAGCGATTTCCGATGCCGCCAGCGACGCGGTTGCGGCCTGATAGAGCAAAGGCTGGAACAGATGATGGTTTCGCTGGTCTATAAGCGTGATGCTCGCGGGAGTCCCCGCCAGCCGACGGACTGTCTCCAGCCCGCCGAAGCCGGCGCCGATTATGACAATGCGATGCCGGCCCGCCTGCTGAATCCCGTCGATTTGTGGTTGATCCTGCATCTGACATTTGCCCGAATTCGCGATATGAAAAGAC
>SCRB01000684.1 GCA_004299545.1 Rhizobiaceae bacterium | reverse complement strand
ACCATACGACTACAGGTCGCCCGGCATCGTCAGAACCCGTGTCGTTGCTCATTGCCAGGCCCGCCTCCTAACCGTTCAGGCGCCAGATTTCGAAATTGAGCAGCGACGCGAACGCGACCCATGCCGCAAGCGGCGCCAGACACAGCGCGGCCAAACGGTCCAGCCTGCGAAACCGGTCGATCGTTGCCAGGATGAGCAACAGTTGCGGCACGATGTTGAGCAGGCCGGCAAGCGGATTGTTGAGGCCGAAAAACAGCCATGACCAAAGCGCGTTGAGCGCGAGCTGAACAAAGAACAGGATGAGGGCTGCGCGTCGATCAGCGTCGTTTCCGGAGACCTTCAGGATACGCCAGAGCGCATAGGCCATCAGCAGATAGAGGATCGTCCAGACGGGCGCGAAGATCCAGTTGGGCGGGTTGAACGATGGCTTGACTAATCCCGCATACCATGGGGCCAGGTTCGGATAGGTCGCCCACTGCCCGAGAAGGGACGCGGCAACAACCGGAACGATGGCTATCGCGGCTCTGAACCATTTGGGCTGAAGCGATTTTTCTCGAATGTTCATTGGAATTCCTTGATCCGAGATGGCGTTGAACCCGCTTGCAGATGCCTGCCGCGTCGGCTCCGCTCCGACCGGAGCCTGCCACGTGTCTACGCAACGATAGAGGAACTGGATCAAATCCGTTTCACGGCTGAGAAGGATACCGGCTTCTTTCCCGCAACACATTGTCTTGCGCGGACCGTCGAGATCTGCGTGCCGCCGCCAAATCCGGAAAGAAATCACGTTGCCGCAACGTGAAAGCCGAACCAGCCGGCTACCGCCGCGCGCCCTGTCGATAACCTTACGGCGCCGCGCGAGCATTTTTTTGCACATCTGGACGTCGCCTGCGGATTCCGACGTAATCCGGCCGGGCATTCCAACCTGAAGCCGGCCATCGTTCCGACGTGAAGCCGGTCACCATTCCGATCAATATCCGGCCACTTTGAGGCCTGAGCAGGAGCACCTGGGTCAGCAACTTTGGCATGACGGTCCTTTTGAACAAGGGACGCGTAATGCCGGCAAAGAGAAGGCTGACCATGAGACAACTACGACAGATGCTGCGGCTTGCCGGCGACGGAACCAGCAGTCGCGAGATCGCACAGAGGCTGGGCGTCGCGCGCAGCACCGTGCAGGATAATCTGAAGCGTGCGACGGCGGCGGGGCTGATCTGGCCGCTGCCAGGCGACCTGACCGACGACGCGCTGGAGAACCGGCTGTTCGCCCGCGCCGGGGTGAAGCAGGGCCTGCGCCGGCTGCCGGAGCCGAACTGGGCGGATCTGGCGCTGGAGCTGAAGAAGCCCGGCGTCACGCTGATGCTCCTGTGGGAAGAGTATCGCGCCGTCCATTCCGGCGGCTACGGCTACAGCCGTTTCTGCGACCTGTTCCGCGGCTTCGAGAAGCGCCTGTCGCCGACCATGCGCCAGGAACATGTCGCCGGCGACAAGGTGTTCGTGGACTATTCCGGCAAGAAGATTGCCATCGTCGACCCGCTGACCGGCGAGATCCGTGAGGCGGAGATCTTCGTCGGCGTCCTGGGCGCATCCGGCTACACCTATGCGGAAGCGACCTGGACGCAGGCGCTGCCGGACTGGATCGGCGCGCATGTACGCATGTTCAGCTTCTTCGGCGGCGTCCCGCGCCTGATCGTGCCCGACAACCTGAAGTCCGGTGTCAATCATGCCTCCTTCTATGATCCGGAGATCAACCGCAGCTACGGCATGATGGCCTCGCACTATGGCGTCGGCGTGCTGCCGGCACGGCCGCGTCGCCCGAAGGACAAGGCCAAGGTCGAGAACGGCGTGCGTTTTGCCCAGACCTGCATCCTCGGCCGGCTGCGGCGGCAGACATTCTTCTCGTTAGCCGAGGCCAATGCCGCAATCGCCGGGGCGCTCGACCGCATCAACGACCATGTCATGCGCCGTCTCGGCGTCAGTCGCCGGCATTTGTTCGAGACGGTGGAACGACCGGCACTGGCAAGCCTGCCGGTGCAGGATTACGAGTTCGCCGAATGGCGCCTGGCCCGCGTCGCCACCGACTACCATGTCGAGTTCAAGACCTTCTTCTATTCCGTGCCGCACAGCCTCATCCGCCAGCAGGTCGACATCCGCGCCACGGCCAGGACGATCGAGATCTTCCATCGCGGCAAGCGCGTCGCCGTTCATCAACGCCGCTATGGCGGACGCCGTTACGGCACCAACCCCGAGCACATGCCCAGTTCCCACCGCCGCTATGCCGAATGGACGCCGGCACGCTTCCGGCGCTGGGCGGCATCGATCGGACCACAGACCGAGGGGCTGATCATCGCCATTCTGGCCAGCCGACCCCATCCCGAGCAGGGGTTCCGCACGTGCCTGGGTGTTTTGCGTCTCTATCGCGATCTCCATCGTGATCGCGCCGAGGCGGTCTCGGCACGCGCCGTCGAGATCGGCGGGCTGACCTGCAAGAGCATCGCCGCCCTCATCACCAACCACAAGGCCGCCCGGCCCGCCGGCAATCCCGGCGCCATCATCGACCACGCCAATCTGCGTGGTCCCGACTACTTCCATTAAGGAGATAAAGATCATGCTGACCCATCCCACCCTCGACATGCTGCGCGACCTCGGACTGCACGGCATGGCCAAAGGCTTCCAGGATCTCGACGCGCAGCCGGAAGCACGCGCCCTCGATCATGGCGAATGGCTCGCCATCCTGCTCGATAACGAAGCGACGCTGCGCCGTCAGAAGCGCTTCGAGGCGCGTGCCCGCGCCGCCAGGCTACGCCATGATGCGCAGGTCGAAGACGCCGACTTCCGTGCCGAACGCGGGCTCGACCGCTCCCTGTTCCTCAAGCTCGCAGGCTGCGATTGGATCCGCCAGCGTCACGGGCTCCTGATCACAGGCCCGGCCGGTGTCGGCAAGAGCTGGCTCGCCTGCGCTCTCGGGCACAAGGCCTGTCGCGAGGACTTCTCCGTCGTCTATCACCGCGCGCCACGGCTCTTCGCCTCGCTCGCTCTCGCAAGGGGAGACGGTCGCTATGCCAGGATGCTGAAGGCGCTGGCCCGCACCGACCTGCTCATCCTCGACGATTGGGGGCCTGAAAAGCTCAACGACGAACAGCGCCGCGATCTCCTCGAGATCATCGAGGACCGCTATGAGCGGCGCTCGACCATCGTCACCAGCCAGGTGCCCGTCGACCATTGGTATGAGATCATCGGAAATCCCACCATCGCCGACGCCATCCTCGACCGCCTCGTGCATAACGCCTACCGCATCGAACTGACCGGCGACAGCATGCGAAAACGGCGCGCGCCAGAAAACCCGGAAGCAGCTCAGGCTTGACCAGAAACGAAACTCGAACCAAACCTCAACAACGACCCAGGTGATCCAAAAAGGTGGCCGGCTTCAAATCGGAACCCTGGCCGGAATGAAATTGGAATGGGTGGCCGGTAATTGATCGGAATCACTGGCCGGCTTCGTCGGAATGCGCACGTCGCCTCGCCAAATCGCCCGCGATTTGCTGCGACGGCAGAACGGAACGTTAAGTCGTGCGTGGTTCCATTCCTGAAGGCGAGGTGCGATGGCACGCATTTCAAACGCAAATCCCGGGAAGATTGGGATCGGGCTGTCTGAGCTCGTGAGTGCCTTAAGCTATGCGCTTGATATCAGCGAGGGACATCCAACCGGACATTGCGTTCGCGCCTGTTGGATCGGCATGCACATTGGGCGCGAGATAGGCTTGCCAAAACAAGAACTTTCAAATCTCTATTACACCTTACTGCTTAAGGATGTCGGCTGCAGCGTAAGCGCCCAGGCGACCCCGTGTTTCGCTGATCCATCGGTGACGCGACACTCTCGTGATGATTCTCACGGGAGGTTTGTTTGCAGTCTGCACCCAAGTCCAGACCTGGAACATTTACAGTCATAGAGGCGACGCCTGATCGTCTGGACGAGAGTCCCGGGGTGCTGCGTCGCCGCTGGTCGGATGAAGCGAAAGTACAGATACTGGAAGAGGCGATAGCGCCAGGGGCGAATGTTTCGGCGGTTGCTCGGGTGCATCGGGTGAGCCCGCAGCAGGTGTTTGCCTGGCGGCGCAAGGCGACCAGGTCGGGCGCCATCGCCATCCTGCCGGCAAGATCGGAGGACCAGGCGCAGAGCTTTGCGCCTGTGGAAGTGGCGTCCAGGAATGGCAATCGAATGGTCGCCTATCGTTTTGAGGACAACCGTGGTGGCGAGAATGTGGAGCGCCATCTCGCCGGATACACTGGATTGCTCCAGGTCGACGGATGGGGTGCATATAACCGGCTCGCGGAAGCCAGGCGCGCCGGGGGGCCACTGACGCTGGCGGCGTGTTGGGCGCATCGTAAGCGCGATTTTCTCTGCACGTTGACGCTGTCTTTCGGCGTTTGATTTCGGGGAGCGTCGGGCGAGCTTAGACTCTAGCGGCAGTTTTGGGGAAGTTGAAGGGCAGCAGATCGGTGATATCGGCGTCGTCGGTGCGCTGAGGCAGTTCGATGAGGACGTAGCGCAACCATGCGAAGGGCTCGACGCGGCAGGCCCGGCAGGTCAGCATCAGACTGTAGATGACGGCGCTGGCCCTGGCTCCGTCGACGGTGTCGCTGAACAGCCAACTCTTTCTGCCAGTGGCAAAGAGTCTGATATCGCGTTCGAGAAGGTTGTTATCGATCGGCATCCTGCCGTCTTTGGTGTATCGCGTCAGATATTCCCATTGGTTCAGGGTGTAGGACACGGCGTCGCCGAGCTTGCTGTCCGGTAAGACCTTCGGGGCGATTTTGTCGAGCCATTCTTTGAGAGCGTTCAGAATGGGGATGCTATGTTGCTGGCGGAAGCGGCGAATGCATTGACCTGGCGTTTCGCCACCCTCGGGGATTTCGTCGCGCGCCTGCCTTTCAACCCGGTAGAGCTGTTCGAAGAACCGGAGCGCCTGTTCCGGCGGACCACCACCTTTCTTCCTCGCCTTGAGGGCATCGACAAAGCGCCGTCTGGAGTGGGCCATGCAGCCAATATGGGTTGCCCCCTCCAGCGTGCGCCAGGCGGAATAGCCGTCGCTCATCACTATGCCACGGTAATCGCCGAGGAAGGTCTGCGGGTGTATCTGGCCGCGGCCTGGCTGATAATCGAGCAGCACGATCGGCTCGTCACTGTCCTCGCCGCTCCGGTAAGCCCACATATACGACGTGCTGGTGGCCTCTCGATCCTTTTCCTTCAGGACCTGGATCGTGGTCTCGTCGCCATGGATGAGGGGCTGCGCGCTGAGCCGCAGCTTCAGCGCGTCATAGATGCGACAGAGATGCTTTTCGCTCGATCCGATCACCCAGTGGCCGAGAGCGCCACGGCTGACAGGAACGCCGGCACGCTCGAAGGCCTGCGCCAGGCGGTAGAGCGGCGTACCGTCGACGTATTTGTGAACGAGCGCGAAGGCCAGCGTCGAGGCCGTGGCGATGCTGCCCGGCAAAGGTTGCGCGGGCATCGGCGCCGTCACGATCGGCGTGTTGACGCCGGTGCGGTCGCAATGGCGGCAAGCGTATTTAAACCGCACATTTTGCAAGACCTTCGCCTTCACCTCGATATGAAGTTGCTCGGTGACGGTCTCGCCCATGCGATGCATCAGGTGACGGCAACACGGACAGGCCTTCTGATCGTCGGGAAGGTCATATTCGACACGCTCGCGCGGCAGGTTTTCCGGCAAGGCCCTGCGGCCCCGCTTCTTTCCCGTCGCCCCTTCGGTCGCCGGCAAGCCCGTGTCCGGCAGGACAACGACATCGCCCTTTTCGCCGTCGGCATCATCCTCTTCCGCAACCTGTTCGGCTTCATTGAAGAGGCGGTCAATGTGCTTTTCACTCTTCGGTGCAAAACGATGCAGGCGCGCCAGCGCCAACTCTTCCTCGAGTTTGACGACGCGTTCGGCGAGCTGGCGGTTCTCCGCCTGCAGCGCAGCAATGCGCGCCATCAGCTCGTCAACAGTCGGGGCGCCGGTTCGATTCATCAGATTCTTGAATCGAAAGCATGCCGCCGCGTCAACCGCGCAGTTCGAGATCCCTCAGCCGGCAACCTGATATTGCCGCACCGGATGGCGGACCATTGCATCGATATCGATGCCGTCGAGAATCCAGTGCAATTGTTCGGTCGTCAGCGTGACGACCGCTGCCTCGCGGCGCGGCCACCGGAACTTGTCCTCGGTCAGCCGCTTCAGGACCAGCACAAAGCCCGACCGATCGAAGAACAAGAGCTTCATCCGGTCGCGGCGGCGATTGCAGAACGCAAAAATTGCCGCAGCAAACGGATCGAGGCCCATAGACTGCTCGACCAGGATCGCCAGGCTGTTAATGCCAGCCCGGAAGTCGATCGGATCCCGGTGCAGGTAGACTTTCAGGTCAGCGCCCAGTCTGAACATGACCCAGCGCTCCGATGATCACCGTCAATGCATCCACATCACCGCATTCCAGCGTCAGCTTCACGCCGTTCGGCAGTGACACGTTCACCTTGGCTGGAGAGGAAAGCGTGCCCGTCCCCTCGGGTTTCGGCAGCCTCGCTCCGCGATTGTCGGGCAAAAGCTCCAGTGCAAAAGCGCCATTCTGTCCAGGCATAGCCCGGTCCGTCGCCCCTTCGATCTCGACCGGAATAAATGCCGGCATGGAAGCGGGCGAAGTCGGCAACTTTGCCTTCCGGTGCTGACGTATCCACTTCCACAAAAGATTCGCATTGACCCCATGTTCGAGCGCAAGCCTCGATACCGACGCCCCTGGCTCAAGGCAGGCTGCGACGAGGCCGGCTTTCGATACCCGGTCAAACGTCCGTCGCCCACTCGCATGCACAGCCGTCACCCGCAGTTTCTGCTCGTCTTCTCCCATGACCTGGCGTCCACCTCTTTTTTTGGTGGACACCTCATGCCTCAGAGCACTCAACTGCAAAAGGTGCCGCGAAATTCGCGCTTACGATGAAAGTGCTTAAGATCGCCTTCCCAGAAGCCGAACGAGAACCGTCGATCAGCCATGTGTTCAAACACTACAAGCCTGACTTCGGGATCCGATCTCTCATGGCTGCTGCGGAGTACAAGTTTGCAGATAGTCTGGCCGAGGTACGGAAGTCGCTCGACGAA
>SCRB01000683.1 GCA_004299545.1 Rhizobiaceae bacterium | reverse complement strand
CTCGACGAGAAGGAGTTCAGCGGTTACATCACCAATGCCGTGGCGGCGCAGCCCGACGTTCTCCTGATCCTCAATTTCGGCTCCCAATCCAGCGCCACGCTGCGCCAGGCGGTCAATTTCGGCCTCAAGAGCAAGATGACGATCCTGCTCGCCTGGGCGTCGGGCCTCGAACAGTTCGAGGAACTCGGTGCCGATGTCTCGGACGGCATCTATTTCGGCGCGCAATACTGGCACCAGATCGATTCCCCCTTCAACAAGCGGCTCGTGGCCGAAGTGAAAAAGGAGAAGGGAATCAATCCGAACTATTCGTTCGCCGGTGCCTATCTCATGGCTAAACTCTTGGCCGACGGGGCGAAGAAGGCGGGAAGCGCCGACGGAACGGCCGTCATCAAGGCGTTGGAAGGCATGGAATATGACGGCCTCACTGGCAAGGAGACGATCCGCGCCGCCGACCATCAGGTGATCAAGAACTATTACCTGCTGAAGGGCAAGGCGAAAGCGGCGATGAAAGACAAGGACGATTATGCCGACATCATCAGTTCGGGCCAGTCCTTCCTGTCGCCGCAGGATGCGAAGTGCAAGATGACCTGACGCGAGCGGGCGGGCCTTTGCCGGGCCCGCTCATGCCGCTGCCCGGAGAGCGCGCGTGATCTATCTCTTCCAGCTCATGAACGGCATCGGGCTCGGGATGCTCTATTTCCTGCTCGCCGTGGGATTGAGCGTCATCTTCGGGCTTCTACATTTCGTCAATTTCGCCCACGGCGCCTTCTATCTGCTCGGCGCTTATCTCTGCTATGCGCTGCTTCAGTACGGCGTCGGCTTCTGGGGTGCGCTGGTCCTCGCCGCCATCATCGTCGCCGCGATCGCGGCAGTGGTCGAGACGGGTCTGCTGAAGCGCATCTATCGCCTCGACCATATGTATCACATCGTCGCCACGATCGGCCTGGCGCTGATGATACAGGAAATCGTCATCATTGTCTGGGGACCGGTCGGATCGAGCGTTCCTGCGCCGAAAGCGCTCACCGGCGCGATCATGCTCGGTCATTTCATCTATCCGGAATACCGGCTCTTCGTGATCGGTTTTACCGCGGTGCTCGCGGCCATTCTTTGGTGGGTCCTGGAGGGGACGCGGCTCGGCGCCGTCGTGCGCGCCGGCTCGGAATCAACCGATATGGTCTCGCTGCTCGGCTATGACATCAATCGTATCAACACCGCCGTTTTCGCGCTCGGCGCCGGGCTCGCCGGCCTTGCCGGCGCGCTCGCCGCGCCGATCCGCGGCGTCGATCCCTTCATGGGCGTAGAGGCACTGGCCGTCGCTTTCGTCGTGGTCGTCATCGGCGGCATGGGCAGCTATACCGGCGCGCTCATCGCCGGACTCCTCGTCGGCATCGTCCAGAGCCTGATGACGACCCTCTGGCCGGCAGGTGCCAGCCTGGCGATCTATATCGCCATGGTGCTGGTGGTGCTCGTCATGCCACGCGGCCTTCTGGGCCGGGCCTGAGAACGCCGATGGACAGGCCGATCTTTCATTTTGCGCTGGCCGCTCTGGTTGCCCTCCTGCTGCCGTTCTTCATTCGGTCCGGCACGCTGGCGACGGAAGTGCTGGTCTTCGCCATAGCGGCGGCCGGCTGCAACCTTTTGCTCGGCTATACCGGGCTCCTGTCGTTCGGACAGGGGATCTTCTTCGGGCTCGGCAGCTATACGCTGGGGCTGGCCCTCATCCATACGACGCTGCCGCTCCTGCCCACGCTCGTCCTCGCTATGATCGTCGGCTCCGTCGTCGCGATCGTCATCGGGGCGCTGTCGATCCGCCGGCAGGGCGTCTACTTCGTCATGCTGACGCTGGCCTTCGCGCAGCTCTTTTATTTCCTCGCCTATACGTTCAGCGACATCACCGGCGGTGACAACGGCCTGATCGGTATCCCGCGGCGCGGCATCGGCCCGCTGGCGCTCAACAGTTCGTGGTCCTATTACGGTTTCGTCGCCGTTATTTTCCTCATCTCCTTCGCCGCCCTCCAGCGTATTGCAACCTCGACATTCGGGCGCACGCTGCTCGCGATCCGCTACAATGGCGAGAGGGCGCAGGCGATCGGCTTTCCTGTCCGGGCCTTCAAGATTGCCGCTTTCGCGGTTTCGGGCGCCGTAACCGGGCTTGCCGGCGCACTACACGCGCTCCTGATCGGCATCGCGCCGCTCTCCGACATCGACTACCATATGTCTGAAAGCCTGCTCGTCATGACGATCATCGGCGGCACGGGCAATCTCTTCGGCTCCGTTCTGGGGGCGGCCTTCTACCTGATCGTTTCGGATACGCTTTCCGCCATCTGGCCGCGCTGGCTGCTGCTTCTCGGCGCGCTCCTGATCGTGCTCGCGCTCTTTATCCAGAAGGGAATCTGGGGGCTGATCGAAAGCGGGGTCGGCATCGTTCGAGGCCGGCGCGGCGGACCGGACGCCATGGCGCCGGGAGTGAGCGGGAGCGAACGGCCGTGAAGGGCGCGCTCCTTTCCACCGATGGACTCGGCGTGCGCTATGGCAGCTTCACGGCGCTCAGCGAGGTGAGCCTCTCGATCGGAGCCAATACGATCCATTCCGTGATCGGACCGAATGGCGCCGGCAAGACGACGCTTTTCCATGCGCTGACCGGCCGCGTGCGGCCGAGCGCCGGCCGCATCGACTTCAACGGCCATGACATCACCGCCCTGACCGACGACAGGCGGGTCCGGCGCGGGCTTGCCCGCTCGTTCCAGGTGACGAGCCTTTTTCATCGCCTGTCGGTGAGGGAAAACCTCAGGCTCGCCGCGCAGGGACGTACACCTTGGCAGGCGCTCAAAATGTGGCAACCGGCCGAGCGAAACCAGGACGCGACAGCCATTGCCGACAGCATCCTTGAGCGACTCGAGCTGACACGGGTAGCCGGACGCAGCGCCGAGGAACTGTCGCATGGCCAGCAGCGCCGGCTGGAGGTCGGCATGGCGATGGCCTCGCGCCCGCTCCTGATCCTTCTCGACGAGCCGACATCCGGCATGGGGATCGACGATATCGCGACGATGAAACGACTGATCGCCGATCTCGGGCGCGACCATACCGTGCTCTTCATCGAGCACAATATGGGCATCGTCATGGACATCAGCGACCGCGTCACGGTCATGCAGTCAGGCCGCAAGCTGGTCGAAGGCGCGCCGGGCGAGATCCGCGACAATCCGGAGGTGCGGCGGGCCTATCTTGGTTCGATGATGACCGGGGGCAGGGCATGACGGCGACCCCGCTCCGGCTCGACGAGGTGCACAGCTATTACGGCAAGAGCCACATCCTGCAGGGCGTGACGCTGACCGTCGGGCCGGGCGAGGTGGTGACGCTGCTCGGTCGCAACGGCGCCGGCAAGACGACGACGCTGAAGACGGTCAGCGGGCTGGTCAGGGCCGCCGCCGGGAGAGTGCGCTTTCTCGATGCCGATATCACCGGTGCGCGGGCACATGCGATTGCGCGGAGCGGGCTGGCGCTCGTGCCGGAAGACCGTGGCATTTTCGGGCTCCTCACTGTCGAGGAAAACCTGAAGATCGCTGTGCGGAAAGGCTCGCTGTGGACGATGGACGACGTCTACAGGCACTTCCCCCGGCTGAAGGAACGACGCCGTAATGGGGGCGCTCAGCTTTCCGGCGGCGAACAGCAGATGCTATCGATTGCGCGCGCGCTCCTCAACGGGCCGAAACTGCTGATGCTGGACGAGCCGGTGGAGGGTCTTGCACCCGTCGTCGTCGACGAGATCGTGGCACAGATCCGCGACATCCGTTCGAGCGGCATTCCGATCCTGCTTGTGGAACAAAATCTCGCGGTCTGCACCGAGCTTGCCGACCGCCATTACATCCTCGATCTTGGCCGCGTCGTCTATGAGGGCAGTCGCGAGGAATTCATCGCCGATGCCGCTGTCAAGGACCGGTATCTCGGCGTCGGCGCGTAAACGCGCCCGGCCACAATGGAATTTCAGGAGAGAGAGATTGCGTTTCGTCATCGCCCGCATGAACCATGAGACCAATACGTTTTCGCCGCTGCCCACGCCGCTCGAGGCCTTTTCGCCGCGCCGCGACGGCGAGGCGCGCGCGGCCGCCGAGGGGTCGCGCACGGCGATGGGCGCCTTTCTCGATCTCCGCCCCCCGCGCTTTGGCGAAATCGAGAAAGGC
>SCRB01000682.1 GCA_004299545.1 Rhizobiaceae bacterium | reverse complement strand
GTGTGCTCTTCCGATCTCGGCAGTTCCTGAAGGCGACCGGTGCCGTTGGCGGCGCGGCCGTTCTTTCATCGACGGGCCGCCTCGGGCAAGCGCTCGCCCAGGACGCCAACAGCACGCTCGTGATCGCTGCTCCGGCAACACCGCAGGGCCTCGACATCGAATTCGATGTCAGCCTTGGGTCGATCGACTCTCTCGGTGCGCTTTACGAGTATATGCTCGGCTATGAGAAGATGGACGATCCCAATGCGCCGGGCGTGCTCAGGGAGGATACCGGCGTCCATACCGACAAGCCGAACAATCTCGCATTGCGCGGTCGCCTTGCAGAGAGCTGGGAAGTAGCGCCCGATGGCCGCAAGGCGACCTTCAAGCTGCGGGAGGGTGTCGTCTCCAACTGGGGCAACAAGCTCACATCCAAGGATGTGAAGTGGACCTGGGATCGGAAATTCAATCTGAAGGGCCAGGGGCTTTTCCAGACTGGCGTGCTCGGCCTCAAGTCGCCGGACCAGATCAAGGTGGAAGGTGATCACGCGGTCTCCTTCAATCTCGACCAGCCGAATCCACTTCTGCTCAAGCAGCAGTGCAATCTGGCCAATCCGATCTACGATGCCACGAAATGCGCCCAGATCGGCGGCTCCGACGATCCATGGGCAGTCAAGTTCCTCAAGAACGACAGCGCCGGCTTCGGTCCCTACCGCATTACGCAACTCGTGCGCGGACAGCAGGCGGTGTTCGAGGCGCGCGATGATTATTGGGACAAGAAGCCCTTCATGAAGCGTGTGATCATGCGCGAAGTGCCGCAGTCCGCCAGCCGCTTTTCCTTGCTGCAGGGCGGAGCGGTCGACATCGCGCAATTCCTTCAGCCGCGTGAACTCGAGGCGTTGAAGAAGCAGCCGAACGCCGCCGTCGACGCGGTGAACGCGTCTTACATGATCTGGCTCGAACTCAATGCCAAGATCGCTCCGTTCGACAATGTCGATGTGCGCCGCGCGATCAATCTGGCCATTCCACGCGAGGAGATCATTCGCACCATCTACTATGGCTACGCCGACGTCCAGAAAGCGCCTATGCCCTACATCTACCCGATGGTGGATGAGAGCTTCTTCACCTACGCCTATAATCTGGACAAGGCGAAGCAGATTTTGGCCAAGGCCGGTGCCACCAACCTTAAAACGACCCTGTCCTATAATGCCGGCGATCCGACACAGGAGCCGATCGCGCTCCTGATCCAGACATCGCTCAGGCAGATCGGCGTTCAGATAACGCTGGAGAAGCTGCCGGCCGGTGTCTTCTACGAAAACGTCACCAAGCGCGCGAAGCCGATGATCTTCTATCTGGACTCGCCGTGGACTCCGGATCCCGGTTATTCCACTTATCTGTACTTCAATTCCGAAAGCTATGTGAACTATTCGAATTACGACAACAAGAATGTCGACAAGATGATAAAGGATGGCCTTGCCACATTAGATGATAAAATTCGGAAGGAAAAATATACGGAAGTCCAGAAAATCCTGATGGATGAGGCCCCATGGGGATTTATCGCGTACCCGAAATACACGCTTGCGCGTAAGAAAAACCTGAAAGGCTACACTTATTATAGCTCCAACAATCTGAGGTTCCAGGATTTCACCCGCGATTGACGTGCTCTTTCCTCCGGAGGATCGCGATGCCTCCGGAGGACCGTTCGAATGTTGGGAACATATGAATGAACTCGAAGCTCGGCCTTCTCATCAGGCTGGCGCTGATCCGGCCGAGATTCACGATCGGCTACCTGATCGTCGCATCGGTCCTGCTGGTGGCAATTCTCGCGCCCATCATCGCGCCCTATTCGCCGACCGAGGCGGATTCGCAAAACTTCCTTCAACCGCCGAGCGCCGCACATCTCTTCGGTACCGACAATGTCGGCATGGATATTTTCAGCCGTGCCATATACGCGCCGCGCATTGACCTGACGATCGCTATCCTGGGCACCTTATTGTCGTCTGTGATCGGCAGTTCCATCGGCGCCGTCGTTGGCTTCTACGGCAGCGGGCGCGGCATACGCGTGTGGCTGTCCTTCGCGATCATGCGCGCGGCCGACGTCCTGCAGGCCTTCCCCATCTTCGTCTTCGCTATCGCGCTGGTCGCCAGCCTCGGCCAGAGCATCCAGACGGTGGTGTTGGCGATCGCTTTCGTCAACGCGCCGATTTATCTGCGTCTCATGCGCTCGCAGGTGCTCTCCATTCGTTCGATGCGCTATGTCGAAGCATCGCAGGTCAACGGCCTGTCGGACACGCGAACCATCATCCGCCACGTCATCCCGAACGCGATGGCGCCGGTATTGGCGCAGCTATCCATCAATATCGGCTGGGGCATCGTGTTGACGGCAGCGTTGTCGTTTGTCGGCGCCGGCGTACGCGCGCCGACGCCCGAATGGGGCAGCATGATTGCCATGGGCTTCCAGAACGTGGTGACCGGCCAGTGGTGGCCGTCCATGATTCCCGGAGCGATGCTTGCGATAACCGTCTTCGGTTTCTCCCTCGTGGGAGCGTCCATCGAATTCCTGGTCGATCCGTCGAAACGCCGGGAGCTCCTAAGTCAGGCGCGGGAGCGGCGAGGCCATGCCGGCGTTCCGATGGAGGATGCCTGATGCGCATCCTCGCCTACCTCGCCAAGCGGCTGGTCTTCGTCATTCCGCAATTGCTGGGCATCGTGCTCGTCAGTTTCCTGCTGGTGAAAAGCATACCCGGCGACCCGGCCGTGCTGATGCTCGGCCCCACGGCAACGAAGGAGGCCATTGCGGCCCTGCGCCAGCAGCTCGGGCTCGATCAGCCGCTCTACATCCAGTTCCTGATCTATGTCCGGAACCTCATGCATGGAGATCTCGGCACGTCCTGGCAAACGACGAGGCCAGTCCTGGACGATTTGTATCAGCGTTTCCCGGCGACGATCGAACTGGTGACGTTTTCCCTGCTTCTGGCCATCATTGTCGGCGTTACGCTGGGCGTCTTGGCCGCACGCAATCCCCGGGGCTGGATCGCACGCGTGTCGGATATATACGGGCTAAGCGCCGGGGCGCTGCCGGACTTCTGGTTCGCGCTGGTGCTGATTTTCGTCTTCTATACCGTGCTCGGCTGGGCTCCGGCGCCGCTCGGGCGTCTCGACGTGACCATCATCCCGCCTTCACCGATGACGGGCGCGCTCACCATCGACACGCTGTTGGCTGGCGATTGGCAAGGCTTCCATTCCGCCTGCGCTCATCTGGTGCTGCCGGTCCTGACGCTCGGGCTGGTGAATGCCGGTCCCATCCTGAAGATGACCCAGTCCACGATGGAGAAGATGCTGGAGTCCGATTTCAGCCGCTACGAAGTGCTCTGCGGCGTACCGCAGAACCTTGTCGTCCGCCACGCGCTGCGCAATGCGCTCCCGTCGGTGGTGACCATCATCAGCGTGTTGTACGGCTTTCTCATCGGCGGAGCCGTACTGGTGGAGATTGTCTTCGCGTGGGGCGGCGCCGGCCAATACGCGGTGCAGGGCGTCCTGAACGCCGACATCTATCCGGTCCTGGGCTTCGTCCTCTTCTCCGCCATCTTCTCCCTCGTCGTTTATATCGTGGTGGACCTGATCTACTTCCTCCTCGATCCACGCATCAGTAATTAATGCGAGAAGATCATTGGACGCAGTCGAAACCATGAACAAGGCGCGCAGTGCTCCGGCTGATACGGGCAAGACGCCGCTGATCGATATCAGGAACCTGCGCGTGACGTTCCCGTCCGGCGGCGCCGCGCCGAAAACGGTCCTGAAAGGCATCGACCTCGCGGTGAAGTCCGGAGAGATCGTCGGCCTCGTCGGTGAAAGCGGCGCGGGCAAGACGACGCTTGCCCGTTCGATCCTCGGCGTGCCGCCGGGGCCGGGCCGCATTGCCGGCGGCGAGGTCCACTTCGAGGGCCGCCAGATATTGAGCTTGTCCGAAGCCGAATTCCGGCGTCTCCGCGGTCGCCGTCTCTCGGTCGTCGTCCCTAACCCGCGCGCCGAACTCAACCCTCTGCTCAGGACGGGAGACCAGATCGCGTCGATGGCGAAGATACATCTCGGCGTGAACGGCAAGGAAGCGCGCCGTCTGGCTCTTCAGATGCTGCGGGACGTGCAGATACCGGACCCCGAACGGCGCATGGATGCGTATCCGCATGAACTGTCCGGCGGAATGGCACAGCGCGTCGTCATCGCCATGGCGCTCATCTGCAATCCCGCCTTCGTCATCTCCGACGACGCCACCAGCGGTCTCGATGTCACGGTGCAGGCGCAGATTCTGGCCCTGCTGACGAAGCTGGTCGCGGAGCAAGGCAGCGCCATGCTGTTCATCACCCGTGACGTCGGCATCACCGCGCATTTCTGTGACCGTATCGCCGTGCTGTTTTCAGGGGAGATCGTCGAACTTGCTCCGCGCGAGGCGCTTTTCCTCGAACCGGCGCATCCGTATACGCTGATGCTGCTTGCGTCATTCTCCCACAGCCCCAGGCTACGCGACAGCTGGAGCGTGCCGGATACCAGCCGGCGGCGTGAACTGGCCGCGGGATGCCAATATGCCGACCGCTGCCCCATCGCCCAGCCGGTCTGCCGTGAGCGGCGGCCTCCCTTCGCCGAGAACGGCCCGGGGCATTTCGCCCGCTGCCACTTCCCCGTGAGGCATGGATGAGCACGGTCCTGACCATCGACAATCTCTACAAGCATTTCCCCATCGCCGGGTCGAAGCAGGTGGTGCAGGCGATCAACGGCGTCAGCCTGACCATCGAGCCCGGCGAGACGCTCGGGCTTGTCGGCGAGAGCGGCTCGGGCAAGACCACCGTCGGACGTTGCATCGTCGGCCTGATCGAGCCGAGTGCCGGCACCATCCATTTCCGCGATGCCGACCTTGCGTTGCGCCAGAGACACAAGCGCGAGTTGGCCGGCAAGATCCAACTCGTCTTCCAGGAGCCGAACGAGTCCCTCGATCCACGCAGGAAGATCGGCGATACGATCAGCGAGCCGCTTCTGCCGCTCAGGCTCGACCGCGAGACCAGGCGACGCCGCACGGCCGACGCCTTGAGGCTGGTGCGGCTGCAGCCAGATCTGCTCGACGCCTATCCCTCGGAGCTGTCGTCGGGGCAACAGCAGCGCGTCGGCATTGCGCGCGCCATGGTCACGGAGCCCGAACTGGTCGTGCTGGACGAGCCGACTTCGGCGCTCGACCCGACGGCGCGTGCCGAGATCATCGACCTCCTGCGGCGCATCCAGAGCGAGCGCCACACGGCCTATCTCTTCATTTCTCACGATCTTTCGACGGTACGCTTCATCAGCCATCGCGTCGCGGTGATGTATCTCGGCATGATCGTGGAGCAGGGGAGCGCCGAAACGGTCTTCAACCGGCCGCAGCATCCCTATTCCAGCGGCCTGCTGTCATCGGTGATGCTGCCGCACCCGCATCTCAAGATCGAAAGCAGCGTCAGCCTGAAGGGAGAGATACCGAGCCCGATCAATCTGCCGAAGGGCTGCTTTCTCGCATCGCGCTGTCCATTTGTCATCGATCGCTGCCGTCACGAGATGCCGCCGGCCGAAACGGTCGGTGAGCGGCACACCGTCCACTGTTTCCGGCACAAGGACGTGGCCGCCTCGGTGCCGGCCTCCGATACTTTCAACGTTTTCATGAAGGAAGCCGAGCGCATCCTCGGCAGGACGGTGCCCAGCGGCGTCAAGCCGTCGCTCCATCAGCCCACGACGTAACCAACCAGGATCAAGGGAACCCGATATGTCAGGACGTCTCGCAGGAAAGAAAGCCCTCGTCACCGGTGGCGCACGCGGCATCGGAGCCGCCATCGCCACGGCCTTCGCCCGCGAAGGGGCGGATGTCGCCGTTCTGGACCTCAAGATCGAGGCCGCGCAGGCGCGCGCCTCCGAATTGGCCGGCCTCGGCGTCAAAACGTTTGCCGCAAGCGCCGATGTCAGCGACGAGGCCGAGGTCGAGGCGGCTGTGAAGAAGGTCGAGCAGGCGCTCGGCCGGATCGACATCCTGGTCAACAATGCCGGCATCGACACCACCTCCGTGGTGGCGGAAATGAGCACCGCGATGTGG
>SCRB01000681.1 GCA_004299545.1 Rhizobiaceae bacterium | reverse complement strand
GACCATCGAACACCGGCGCTTGCACCACCGCAAGCTCGCCGCCTAACATCAACCCCAGACGAGGCCGACACTCCGCTAATTTACGCCGCGACTTGCGCCAAATGTTCTGACGACGGACAGCCCGTCCGATCATATTCATCTCAGGCCTGGGAGACGTGCCGACGAGCGTGCAGGCGATGAAGGAAGGGGCGGTGGATTTCCTGACCAAGCCGATCGACGAGGATTCACTTTTCCACGCAATCGGAGCGGCAGTGGAGCGGGATTGCGCTGATAGACGAAGCCGGCGCAAGCTTGATGATGCCCTGGCAGACTACAGATCATTGACACTGCGCGAGCGCGAGGTGCTCGCACACGTCGCGGCCGGTCGGCTGAACAAGCAGATCGCCGGCGACCTTGGCATCTCGGAGAAGACCATCAAACTGCACAGAGGGCGGATGATGGCGAAGATGAAAGCTCGCTCTGTTCCCGAATTGGTGCGCCTGGCCGACCGCCTTCAACTTGAGCTGCCGCAAGGTCGATAACCTCCCGGATGCTGGACCAAAGGCCGACTACAAAGTCAGTGAAGCATCGCCTAGATGTTCTGGTGTTGGACATGAGGCAAAGCCTTGAAGGTTGCAATTGTCGACGATGATCCGGCTATTAGAACGGCGATCGCCCGCGCCCTGATGGCCGAGGAAGTGGAAACGTCGACGTTCGGCTCCGGCGCTGAATTCCTCGAATCGCTCCGCGAGCAAATCCCTGATTGCCTGATGCTTGACCTCCAGATGCCGGGAATGACCGGACACGACGTGCAGCGCGTCCTGAAAGACGCTGGTCTTTCCACCCCGATCATCATCATTACCGGCTGCGGAGATCCGATCGCGATCAAGCGCACGATCGATGCCGGCGCGGTCACATGCCTCGAGAAGCCCATCGATACTGGCATGTTGCGCGCGGCGCTCCAGCAAGCCGTCGCTCATTCTCGCCCCGTCGTAGTTCGCTGACGCTGGAGCGCCGGATGGACCAAGGTCCTACTTGGCGGATGATACTTTGAGTTGAAGAATATCCAGACAAAATGGCACAGGCGGGCTGGGGATCAATATTGGGGTATGCCGAACACGCAAGGAAGTTGAGGGACTTGCTGTGGACGCTTACGATCGACATTTGGGTGGCCCTGCCGTAGCCCAAGATGGAAACTGTATTGATGCACGCTCTGAGCTAAGGCGCCTGCTTGCGGATCCGGAATTTCATTGCACGGAACGGAACAAGCGGTTCCTGGAGTTTATTTCCGAAGAACTGTTTGCAGGTCGCCAGACGGCTATCAAGGCCTATACCGTCGCAGTGGATGTCTTTGGAAGATCTCCAGATTTTGATCCCTCGATTGATCCCATCGTCCGCATAGAGGCGACGCGCCTGCGGACCTCCCTCTCGCGCTACTACGAACTCCACGGCCGCGAGCACGACATCCACATCGACCTGCCGAGAGGACGGTATATTCCCAACTTCGTAAGCGGCAACGCATCGGCGAGTTGCAGGCCGCACGATCAAGCCACTCCCGAGAGTTTCGAGGGCCCAATTCTCCCAAGCAGGGCATTGTCCCGGCTTTATCCGAGCCCCAGGAGAAAATGGATCGCCACGGTTGTCGGTCTTGGAGGCGGGCTTCTTCTTGGAGTTGCACTCGTGGCCGTCTCCTGGTGGGGCAGCCCCGGAATGGTGTTCTCGGATCAGCCGACCGTCGCGATAAGGGCGATGGCGGCGGATGCGGCCAATGATGAGCAGGCGGCGGCCTTGCGAGACGCGCTTGTGGTAGCGCTGTCGCGTTTTCAGACTCTGAGCATCTCCTCCGAGTATCCGGTGCCCGTGAGCAAGGGGAGCGCGGCAGCCGAAAATGCAGCTATCGCGCAGCCGAGCAAGTATTTGGTCACGTTGAAGTATGACAGATGGGGTACCAAACCGTCGATATGGTGGCAGGTTATCGATCGAGTTGAGGGGAGAATACTTGAAAGCGATCTGGAAGTGTCGACGGATGATGGGGTCTCCTGGACGAGCTCCTCGAACCCGTTGATTCTGAAACTGGCCAACGAGATCGCTGGCCGTCGTGGAATAATCGGAGGAGTCGAAGCCGCCGCCGATTGGCAGCATCCCACGCTTGGCGACGGCTGCATCCTGCGAGCGCAGGCGGCGGTCGATGCGGATGATCGGGCAGCGCTGGAAGCCACGCGAAAATGTCTTTCGGCGACCTTGGATCAGCGGCCAAACGATTCCGCGGCGCTAGCAGCACTGGCCGCCGTGCTCCTCCCATTATCGATGGGGGACACTTCAAGTGGGTTAGCGGCCGAAGCCTTGGAACATGCGAACCGGGCGGTCGCTTTGCAGCCTGACTCTCCGAGCGCGGCTCATGTCCAAATGCTTGCACGCTACTATAATGGCCAGCCTGATTCCGCTATCTTTTCCGGCAGGCGGGCGAGCGAACTCAATCCTTTCGACATCAGCATTAGCGCCGATCTTGGCTCCATCCTGTTTCTGGTCGGGCACTGGGACGAAGGGATCTCGCTTATCTCCCAGGCCAACCGTATCAGCGACAGACCACTCGCCGGTGAAATTCTGGCTTTCAATGCTTATCGGCAAGGATCGTATGCCGAAGTCCTCAGGCAACTTCAGGATGTCAATGCTTCGAAAACCTATCTGGGCCAGCTTTTGACCGTCGCCACGCTCGCCAGGCTCGGCAGGATGGATGAGGCGTCCGCGAATATTGCTATCCTCCGGCGGTCGCACCCCGACTTCGAGAACAGCTTCTCCGCCGACATGGCTTACCGCTCGATCGCACCCTCGCTTGTTGCGGCGCTCAAATATGGCCTTGAGGCCTCAGGCCTTCGCCTCAAGTAACCTTCGTATTCGGAGCTACCTGCCGCGCTTCAGTCACGCAATAAGGACAGTCCCGCGAGAAGCGGAGCGTAGGCGGCGAGCCTGCGGGACACGAACTCGGTGAAGAGCCGCACGCGCTTCGTCTTGCGCGTCTCCCCCTGTGTGAGAAGCCAGAGCGTTCCGTGCATGTGGAGGCCTGCGCCGGGTGCTCTCACTAGCAGCGGGTCGGCATCTCCGACGAAGCAGGGCAGTATCGTCATGCCAAGCCCCTGCCGCACCGCCGCGATCTGCGTCTCGCCGTCCGTGGTCTTGAATGGAACCCCCGCAGCGGGGACCTCGCCCTCGCGAGCCCAATCGGAGATGCCGTTCTGGCTCACGACGATCCACCGAATGGGATCAGGGGCGCCCGCACGCCACATGGCTAGTCGATCGCGGGACATATAGACGCCGCCGAACAGCTCCGGTCCCTTCAGGCCGTGAAGGTTGAGCGGCAGGGTTTTGCGGTCGTAGACGACACGGATCGCGACGTCGGCCTCTCGGTTGGTCAGGTTTGCCAGCTCGCCGGATGGCAAGATCTCCATCTCGATGTCCGGATGCAGACGCGCAAACTCAGCGAAGTCGGGCATGAGCAAGTGCGTCGCGAGGGTCGGCGCCAACGTCACCCGCAGAAGTCCGCGTACGCCCTGGTCGCGCCCGAAGATCCGCGTCTCCAGCCGGTTTGACGACGCCTCCATCTGCTCCGCAAACTCGAGAACCTCCTCGCCCGCAGCCGTCAGGCGGTAGCCCGAAGGCAGCTTCTCGAACATCTGCGCCCCGAGCCGTTCCTCGAGCTGAGCGACGCGTCGCAGCACGGTCGAGTGATTCACGCCGAGGCGCTCGGCGGCGGCCCGGACCGAACCCCCGCGCGCGACGGCAAGAAAGTAGCGAACGTCGTCCCAGTCGATCATGGTGCAATCCCGCACCGCACGGTGTGCGCCTTCCAAAGCTCGTATCTAGCACGTCGAACAGCAGCAGGGGCGATTATCATAACCTGTGTTTACGAACGTGGCCCATTCCGAACGGAGGCGTTGATCGTCGAGGCTTCGCGTCAGTCGCCCGGCCGGATCGGTTTCGCACCACCGATATGCGCGCTTTCGCACTCAACAACTGACGCGGCCGGGCCCATTTCGAGGTTCTTCGGGGCAGACGCTGTCCCGACACCACGAAAGGAAAAGTCATGGGAAAGCTTGAGGGCAAGGTTGCAGTCGTCACAGGCGGCGCTACCGGCATCGGCCTCGCCGCGGCGAAGCGCTTCATCGAAGAGGGTGCCTTCGTCTTCATCTTCGGCCGCCGGCAGGAAGCGCTGGACACAGCTGTAGCCGATCTCGGGCCCAATGCCCGCGCCGTGAAGGGCTCGGTCTCGGATCTGGCCGATCTCGACCGGCTCTACGCGGCGGTGAAGGCCGAGCGCGGAACCCTCGACATCGTTTTCGCCAATGCCGGGGCGGGAAGCCTGCTTCCGCTCGGCGAGATCACCGCCGAGCACATTGACGAAATCTTCGACACCAATGTGAAGGGTACGATCTTCACGGTCCAGAAGGCGCTGCCGATGATGGGCCAAGGCGGTTCGATCATCCTGACCGGATCGAGCGCCGGCACCACGGGCGCTCCGGCGTTCAGCGCCTACAGCGCGAGCAAGGCTGCGGTGCGCAACCTGGCGCGGACCTGGGCGGAAGACCTGAAGGGCACCGGCATCCGGGTAAACGTGCTGTCGCCCGGGCCGACGGCGACCGAACTCGCGAAGGAAGTGCTCGGCGAGGAGGGCTTGAAGGCCTTCGCCTCGATGAATCCGCTCCAGCG
>SCRB01000070.1 GCA_004299545.1 Rhizobiaceae bacterium | reverse complement strand
CCAGCAACTCGCGCGCTCCTGCTTCCTGCCAGGTCTCGCCACGCATCTGATAGCCACCTGGCAGTCCAAGCAATCCGTAGCCGGGTTGCTTGGCGCGGCGGATTACAAGCAATTCCTTTGTGGCATTGTGGGCGAGCACAAAGACGGTTGACGGCGTATTGTCGTAACGCTCTGCAACGACTCCTACTGATGGAGGCGCCACGCTTTTTTTATTACGGCCACGTCGTTTCATTCTTCTTCTTACTAGCTAGCGAATATGCCGTTCTTCGTGATCCCGATTTTCATCCAAAGCTAGCATGCCCTGTGGTTGAGCTGGAAGTACCGCTCCAGCTATGCCTTATGCTTCAGTATCTTTCCAAAATACGGGACACGAACTGCGGAACCGGAAGAAACGTCGGTACACCAACTCCAAAGCGGCCAATACGCCAAGCAGCTCGGCGAGACGCGCCACCCAGCGCCCGTTCGGTAGACGAGACCAAACATCGACGAGCGTAGCCGCTCCTGAGAGGATCCGCTATGCACTCTCGCGGTGGCAAGGCCTCACCCGCTTCCTGGATGATGGTCGCATCGAGATCGACAGCAACGTGGTCGAGCGCTCCATCCGGCCGATCGCCCTCAATCGCAAGAACGCGCTCTTCGCAGGCTCTGACGGCGGAGCCGAGCATTGGGCCGTCATCGCTTCTCTGATCGAAACCTGCAAGCTCAATGGCGTCGAACCGCTCGGCTACCTCGCCGACGTGCTCACCAGGATCGTCAACGGCCACTCCAACAGCCAGATCGACGACCTGCTGCCCTGGGCCTACATCATCGAGCCCGAGATCAAGGCCGTGGCCTGAGAACGCCGCTTACTGTGTTTCGTCCATTGGGATACTTTCTTCGCCTTTGGGCACGTCTGGGACGTGAGGCGTGATTCAAGAGTTCGGGAAATGCGGATCGTCACTTTCGGACCACTGGCGCCAAGCTTTCCATGGCAACCGTTTGTACGTCTCCAACCCTCCGTATGGACGGGCCATCCGGTCTCTAGCATGGTTTTGTGGGATTACCCAGCCGAGCTACCAGCAACGAAGGCGGGCTTTTGTGCGCCAGGACCCAAGGTTTTTGCGGTTTGACCCTAATCCGCCTTCGCCTCACTAGGTGGCATTGCCCCTGGAAGTCTCACCAGTTGGCTCGTCCCGCCAACGCCGGTGAGTTGGTCGGAACCAACAAAAACCCCAGCCGTTACGATGTTCACGTAAAGCAATAGGGGGCAAAATGAAGAAAGACGACGCACTTCCAATCGCTTCCGGGGTAGATGGCCTCGATTATGTTCTACGAGGTGGCTACGCCAAATTTCGATCCCATCTCATCGAGGGCAGGCCGGGCTCGGGCAAGACAACGCTCGGCCTGCAGTTTCTGATCGAGGGGGCTTCTCACGGGGAGAAATGCCTTTACATCACCCTTTCGGAAAGCAAACGCGAACTGCTGTCGGTCGCGGACCGCCATGGTTGGAAACTCGAGGGTATCGAAATACTGGAGCTGGTGCCGCCAGAACTCAGCCTCGATCCTTCGCAAATACAGACTTTGGTCCATTCCTCTGACCTAGAGCTTGGTGAAACGGTCCGGGCGGCTCTGGCCGAAATGGAACGGATCAGGCCAGATCGGGTAGTTTTTGACTCGCTATCAGAGATCCGGCTTCTCTCGCAGGGCTCCCTGCGCTATCGCCGCCAGGTTCTGGCCCTCAAGAGCTTCTTATTGCTCAACAACACCACAGTGCTACTGCTTGACGACCTGACGGCTGAGCATGACGATCTCAATCTCCACTCGATCAGCCACGGCGTGATCCGCATGGAGCAACTGACGCCGATCTACGGCGGCGAAAGGCGGCGGCTGCGCATCATCAAGATGCGGGGGGTGCAGATCCGGGGCGGCTACCACGATTTTGTCATTCGGCCGGGAGGCGTCACCGTGTTTCCGCGGCTCGTCGCCGCCGAGCATGAGGAGTCGGAACACGGCTCTCCGGCCCTCAGTGGAAATTTGGTTGACACTTTGATCGGCGGGGGGCTCGACCGGGGTACGAGCACCTTGTTGATAGGCCCATCTGGCGTCGGCAAATCAACCATAGCCAGTTCCTACTGTCATGCGGCGCTCGGGCGTGGCGAGCGTGTCCTGGTGTTGCTGTTTGAGGAGATCAAGCGGATTTTTCTGGCAAGGGCCGCTGGCGTAGGGATGGATCTGGAGCCATTCATTGGTACCGGCATGCTTTCCTTGGAGCAAATCAACCCCGCTGAGCTATCGCCAGGGGAACTGTCGTCCCGAATACAAGCTGCCGTGGAAGAGCTCGGTGCCAGGATGGTCGTCATTGACAGTTTGACAGGCTATCTAAACGCCATGTCCGAAGATCAGCATTTGGTTCTACAGATGCACGAGATCCTGACATATCTGAACCAGAAGGGGGTAGTCACACTGCTCCTTCTCGCCAATCATGGCCTGATCGGTCAGATCGCTACCCCCGTCGACATGACTTATCTGTGTGACGCCGTGATGCTGCTGCGGTTTTTTGAAAGTGGCGGCCGGATACGGCGAGCGATCTCGGTGGTGAAAAAGCGGGTCGGTCCCCACGAAGACACAATCCGTGAGTTCAGTATTGCAGGCTCGGGGATTACGGTCGGCGAACCGCTAGACCAATTTCGCGGCATCCTTACCGGTTTGCCCTTCTTTGAAGGCAAACAGTCCGACCTTCTAAAAGACAAGGCATCATAATTATGCTGGAGGAGCCCGCCGTACTCTTACTTACGCCGGTGGGACGCGACGCCCAGATTGCGGCTTCCATCCTGGGGACCAGCCACATCGGTTCGCGCGTTTGCACAACCCTGGATGAGGTACTGCCGCTTCTAGATAAAGCGGAGTGTCTTGTCGTGGCCGAAGAGGCATTGGTCAGTTCCGACCGCAGCCGGTTCGCAGCCTGGCTGCAAAACCAGCCGGCATGGTCCGATTTTCCGATCGTGCTGCTGGTGAGACGGGGAACGGAATTCGACCCGCGGCTGACGTTTCTCGATCGATACCTGATCGTATTGGAAAGACCGTTCCTGGCTTCGAGCCTTGCCAATTCGGTGCGCTCGGCGCTGCGCGCCCGCGCCCGCCAACTCGAGGTCAAGTCATATATTGAACAAAAGCAGGAAGTCGCCGACCGTCAGAAGCTTTTAATCCGGGAATTGCATCATCGTGTCAGGAACACGCTGGCCAATGTGCGGGCGATGATGAGCGCCACGGCCAAATCAAGCGGTCGCGTTGACGATTTCGTGCGGGATTTCTCCGCCAGAATCGTCTCGTTGGCCGATACCCATTCGTTATTGACGGACGACTATTGGCAGACGGCATCTTTGCGGACGCTACTGGAAGGGGAGCTCCGCCATTACGAGACGTACGAAAAACGACGCATCCTGCTCGACGGCCCCGATGTCGCCCTAGTCGCCGACATCGCCATACCGGTCGGCATAGCATTCCACGAGCTCGCTTCCAATTCATCGAAGTTCGGCGCACTGTCACGACCAAAGGGTCGCCTCGACGTGCGCTGGTCGACCGGGGGAGTCGGCGGCACGCAGCTCGTCAACCTCGACTGGCAGGAGCGCGATGGGCCCAAGGTCGAGCCGCCCAAGCGGCGCGGGTTTGGGACGACTGTATTGGAGAAGTTGCTGGTCGTTCAATGCGGCGCCAAAATCGAATTGAACTACCACCCCGACGGCCTGCGTTTTACCGTGGCACTGCCGCTACGCGACACGAGACTTGTACCCTCGTATTCCTGACCTGGTGAGCGAGGACGCTCGCCTCTCGTTTGGCGATGGTAAGCGCAAGGGATCGCTGATATTTGTGGCGTTCACGCACAACGTAGGCGGCGGCAGATGACATCCAATCCAGAAAAGGCCGATGCGGTCGAGCAACTGCTCGAGACACCGGATCTTGCCAGCGCGCTGGAAAGCGAACAGTTCAAGAAATTCCTCGACCAGGTTCCGATTGCTATTGCCGTCTCTGACCTGGGCGCGAAGGAACGTGTAGTCTATGCCAATCCCGAGTTCGAGAAACTGTCCGGCCTGGAGGCGGCAAGTCTTGCCCGAGAAAACTGGGCTGCCCTTTCCGGTATTGGCCTCCATCAACAGGAGGATCGCCCGCTGGCCGCCGCCTTGGTCGAAGAAACCGATTTCGTAGGCACGTTTCGCCTGCAACGGGGCGAGGGCGAGGCGGCGATTGTCGACGTCTATGCCAATGTCATCGAAGACGACAACGGCAAGATCTGCTTCAGGCTGGTGGCGCTGGTCGACGTCTCGACCCATGGCGAGACGGAGGATCTGCGCTCGGTTGAAGAGCGTATCAGAGAGAAGGACATCCTGCTGCGCGAGCTGCAGCACCGTGTGAAGAACAACTTGCAGATGATTACTGCATTAATCCGTATGGAAACCCGCCATGCGGCCGAGCCGGACCAGAAACGTTTCGAAAGGCTCGCAGGTCGCGTCGACGCGCTTGCCATCCTCTACCAAGCGCTTTCGACAGACGAGCAGAAGGACGAAGTCGATCTCGGAGTCTATCTCAGCCAGATCGCCTCAGCGGTCATGAATTCTCACGCTGTCGAGGGCATCCGCCTCAACATGAAGGTCGATACCTATCCAGTTTCAATCAACGTCGCTATGCCGACTGGGCTTGTGGTCAACGAGCTGCTGACCAATGCGCTCAAACATGCCTTCCGCGGTCGTGATAGGGGCACGATTACCCTGCACAGCATCGTTGACGGCGGTGGTTGCCGTGTCGTTGTCGCTGATGACGGTATAGGCCTTCCGGAAGGCGAGACATGGCCAAAGCAGGGCAAACTCGGCGCACTGATCGCGCGCTCATTGACCGAGAACGCAAAGGCGGAGTTTGACGTCAGCTCGAGTGCGAGTGAGGGGACGAAGGTGACCATCGTTTTCAGACGGGCGGCCGCCGCCGACTGAAATCGCTATCCATATCAATGGGAGAGGTGTGCTACTTCGCACGAGCACGAGCTGCGGGCCCGACTGTTTCCGGTCGTCGTAGAGAACCTACGCCGCACTATCCACCGCAGTCGCGTGCTTGGAATAATTACGTGTGTACGTCCCCGGCGAAGTTCACCGGCTTTTAGATTACCGGCATCGGCGTGTTCCGAGGGAGATGTCGAGCGCAATGAGCCGAATCATGCCTCGCCAGACCACAATGTGCCCGGGTGGCGGATGGAGGTACCCGGCTTAGATGCTGTACAATGGCGTGCGCTCAGATTGGCTATCTTACAGTATGGAGAGAACTGGCGACAACGGCTATGGCATCATCATGGTAACAGCTGGCTTCAGCCAGACGACGTCGCACTTACCCGGTATGGCGCCGAGCTTACTCATGAGCGGGGCTGGCAAGTATGCCGAAGCGTGAGTTCGCGTAGGCTAGTTTTGCCTAAACCTGATCGAAGGTGAAGGATGTTGATTTCCGCCGAGAACTGACCCGGGATTGGGCGGTTTTTCCATTGAGAAGTGACCCATGTTTGAACCCACCCCTGCTTGATGAGCGCAGGGGACCTTGGAGTGATAGACATGGCGTTACTGAGCGTTATCCGACGCTGGCATCTGCGGGATGGACATTCGATCCGGGAGATTGCGCGGCGCACGGGATTGTCGCGGAACACGATCCGCAAATACCTGCGATCCGACGACGTGGAGCCCCGCTTCCAGGTGCCGGAGCGGCCGAGCAAGCTTGATGCCTATGCCGAGCGGCTGTCGGCCTGGCTGAGGACGGAAGCGAACAGGCCGCGCAAGCAGAAGCGCACGATCAAGCAATTGCATGCGGATCTGATGAGCCTCGGCTATGAGGGCTCATATGGACGCGTTGCCGCCTTTGCCCGTGACTGGAAAGCGGATCGCCAACGCGAGATGCAGACGAGCGGGCGGGGCACCTTCGTGCCGTTGGCGTTCGAGCCCGGAGAGGCATTCCAGTTTGACTGGTCGGAGGACTGGGCGGTCATCGGCGGCGAGCGAGCCAAGCTTCAGGTGGCGCACTTCAAGCTCAGCTACAGCCGGGCCTTCATCGTGCGGGCCTATCCGCTGCAGACGCACGAGATGCTGTTCGACGCGCACAACCACGCCTTCCGGGTTCTGGGCGGCGTTCCCCGGC
The DNA here is from genome assembly GCA_004299545.1 of Rhizobiaceae bacterium. Lineage (GTDB taxonomy): Bacteria > Pseudomonadota > Alphaproteobacteria > Rhizobiales > Rhizobiaceae > Mesorhizobium_L. Next base: position 654 of record SCRB01000070.1, on the reverse strand, counting down.
GCGGGATCTACGACAACATGCGCACGGCGGTCGACAGAATCGGCCGCGGCAAGGAGCGCCAGGTCAATGCCCGCTTCTCGGCCATGGCCAGCCACTATCTGTTCGAGACCGAGTTCTGCAATCCGGCCTCGGGCTGGGAGAAGGGGCAGGTCGAGAAGAACGTCCAGGATGCGCGCCACCGGCTATGGCAGCCAATGCCGCGCTTTCCATCGCTGGAGACCTTGAACGACTGGCTGGAGCGGCGGTGCCGGGAGCTGTGGCAACAGGTTCCCCATGGCCTCAGGCCGGGAACGATCGAAGACATCCGGGCCGAGGAAGCGCGGTTCCTGATGCCCATGCCCCGAGCCTTCGACGGCTTCGTCGAATACACCAAGCGGGTCTCTCCGACTTGCCTCGTCCATTTGGAGCGCAACCGCTACAGCGTGCCGGCGTCCTTCGCCAACCGGCCGGTCAGCCTCAGGGTCTATCCGGAGCGGATCGTGGTTGCCGCGGAAGGGCAGATCGTGTGCGAGCACCGCCGCATCATCGAGCGGTCGCATGATCGGCTTGGCCAGACCATCTACGACTGGCGCCACTATCTGGCGGTCATCCAGCGCAAGCCCGGTGCTCTGCGCAACGGCGCTCCCTTCACCGAGCTGCCCGAAGCCTTCAAAC
>SCRB01000680.1 GCA_004299545.1 Rhizobiaceae bacterium | reverse complement strand
CTCCATGAGCGAGAACCCTGTGCACCGTCTCGTGCGGCGGCGGTGCCGGCGACGCATCGAAATAAGCCAGCAACTGCCATTTCAGTTCGGGCGGCAACGCCGCCCAGCCGATCAGATAGCCGGGATTGGTCGAGGCGCGCGCCTTGTTGAACTGCGGCAGGGACAAGCGGCGGGCATAGATCGTCACCGAACTCACGCCCGCTTCGAGCGCCGTAGCCGCATTGTCCCAGGCCGACGCTCCGGCACCTATGATTGCGACATGGCGGTCCCGCAGTCGCTCGAAATCGATCGCCTCGCTGGAATGGGCGGCAAGGCCTGGCCAGAGCGCGGGATCGACGAAAGCCGGGATGGCGGGACCGCCGGTGCCGTCCCGCCCGGTCGCAAGGACGACCCGGCGCGCGATGAGCGTGCCGCCGTCTTGAAGTGTAAGGCGTACCGCTTCCCCGTCCAGAGTAAGAGACGTGACGGTGGTTTCGCTTCGAACCGACAGGGCGAAGAAGCGCACGAGCCAGGAGAGATAATCCTGCCAGATGCCGTTCGGGATCTTGTAGAGCGCTTGCCATGCCGCCTCGCCACGAACCGCCTCGTACCAGGCGCGGAAGGTGAGCGAGGGAATGTTCATGCTCGGCCCGGGAAGGTCCTTCGGCGAGCGCAGCGTCAGCATACGGGCATAGCTGCGCCAAGGCCCCTCGCGGCCCGCTTCGGCGGCATCGATCAGCAGCAGATTGTCGATGCCCTTGAGCCGAAGGGCGATCGCCGCGGCGGTGCCGAACATACCGGCGCCGATGATGACGACATCATGGTCCGGCGCGGCGCGATCGGCCCGGCGTCCGGCCTGCTTGCATCGCGGGCTCCAGGGTTTGGCCGGGAGTTGCAGATAGGAGAGTTCACGTTGCGCTTTCGCCTCGAGCGCCCGCAACCCTCCGCCGATGTCATCATGAAGTCCGGTCACGACGGATGCCCGCCCAAATAGGCTTCGACGATGCGCGGATCGGCGGCAAGGTCGGCTGCGGTGCCTTCCAGAACGACGCGGCCGCCGTCGATCACAGCGGCGCGGTCGGCGATCTTCAAGGCCGCCCGCGCGTTCTGCTCGACCAGCACCAGCGACACGCCCTCCTCGCGTATGCGCCGGATCAGCGTGAAGATCGTCCGCACCAGCTTCGGCGAAAGGCCGAGCGACGGTTCGTCGAGCAGAAGCACGGTCGGCTTGCGCATCAGCGCGCGGGCGATGCACAGCATCTGTTGCTCGCCGCCCGAGAGCGATCCGGCCCGCTGGCGATAGCGCTCGCCAAGCACGGGGAAGAGGTCGAGCACGCGCTTCTCCTCGGCCATACCGTGCTCGGCACCACCGATCAGGAGGTTCTCGCGCACGGTCATGGAGGAGAAGATCTGCCGCCCCTCAGGCGCTTGCAGCAGGCCGCGGGCGACGATCTCGTGGCTCGGCAAGCCGGCAATGTCGGTGCCGTCGAGCTTGATGCGGCCCGATTTCGGCCTGTAGATGCCCGAGATGGTGCGCATCAGCGAGGTCTTGCCGACGCCGTTCGAGCCGAGCACGGCGAAGATGCCGCCCTTGGCGAGCGAGAAGCTGACGCCGTGCAGGATTTCCTGCGGCCCCATCGTCAAGTGGAGGTCCTCGACTTCAAGAATAGTCATCGTCGTCGCCTGTTCCGAGATAGGCTTCGAGGACGGTCGGGTCCTGACGAACCGCGTCGGGCGTTCCATCGGCGATCTTGCGGCCGGAAGCGAGCACGACGATCCGCCGGCAGATTCCCATCACAAGAGTCATGTCGTGCTCGACCAGCATGATCGTCATGCCGGTCGCGTTGAGGTCGCGGATGAAAGCGGCGAGTTCCGCTGTCTCGGAATCATTCAGCCCCGCCGCCGGCTCGTCGAGCACCAGAAGGTCCGGCTCCATGGCGAGCGCGCGGGCGATTTCGAGATATTTGCGCTTGCCGTAGGAGAGATTGGCAGCAAGCTCACCAGCCACCGCAGCAAGCCCGGTCCGCTCGAGCGCCGCCCAGCTCCGTTCCGAGATGCGTTCCGCCCGATGGCGCGTTCCGAACACCGCGTTCCATGCCGGTTGGCCGACGATGCCGGTGGCGCCGACGGAAGCGTTGTCGAAGACCGACATGTTGGGGAATATCCTGAGGTTCTGGAAGGTCCGCGCCATGCCGAGGCGGGCAATGGCATGCGGCTTCCGGCCGGTGATCGTCCGTCCGGCGAATCGGATGGCGCCAGCCGAAGGCGGCGTGAAGCCCGAAATCAGGTTGAAAAGCGTCGTCTTCCCCGCCCCGTTTGGGCCGATCAGGCCGATCAGCTCGCCCTTTTCAACGGCGAGCGAGACGTCGGCTACGGCGGCGAGGCCGTCAAAATAGCGGCTGGCATTGTCGATTTCGAGCAGGCTCATCGCCAGCCCACCTTGCGGGTGCCGCTACCGGGCCACGCGCTGGCGAAGCGTGACCGGAAGAAGCGAAGTGCGCTGACCTCGCCCATCAGGCCGCGCGGCAGGAAGATGATGACGGAAAGCATCGTGATCCCGACGGTGATGTTGCGCAGATTGCCGATGCCGCGCAGCGCCTCGGGCAGGAGGATCAGCAAGAGAGCGCCGATGATCGCGCCCGGAAGGCTGCCGAGGCCACCGACGACGACCATGGCGAGGATCAGGATCGAGGCGGAGAAGCTGAAATCCTCCGGCGAGATGTAGCCTGTCGTATAGGCCCACAGCGCGCCGGCGACGCCGGCGAAGAAGGCCGAGATCGCGAAGACGCCGACCTTGAGGCGGATCGTATCGATGCCCATCGCATCAGTGCACTGATCGTCCTCGCGCAACGCCCTCAGCGCGTTGCCGTAATAGGAGTGGGTGAGCCGGTGGATCACCCATATGGATACCGAGACGGTGATGGCGACGGCGAAATAGGCGCCGAGGCGCGTACCGAGATCATAGCCGAAAAGATCGATGCCGGAAAACATGACGACGCCGTTCGGGCCGCCCGTCAGCCCCACCCAGTTCAGGAGCACAAGGTAGACCATTTCACCGATCGCCAACGTGGCGACGGCGAAATAGATGCTAACGAGCCGCATCGTCGGCAGGGCGACCAGCACTGCGGCGAGTGCGGCGCCGATCCCTGCCAGCGGCACGCCGAGGATGAAGGGGATGCCGTAATGAACGCCGGCGAGTGCCGCGACATAGGCGCCGACGCCGTAGAACGCGGCCTGGCCGAGATGGAGCAGCCCGGCGGCTCCCGTCACCAGATGCAGCGAGGATGCCAGAAGCGCGTAGATCAGCGACAGCGTCGCGAGTTGGTAGAAATAGCCTTTGTCGTAATAGGCGAGGACCGAGGGAACGACGACCAGCACCAGGCCGATGAGCGCGGCGGGGGCGCCGGCACGTTTCGCGAGACTGTCAGACACGCTCCCGCCCCTTTCCGAAAAGGCCTTGCGGGAAGAAGACCAGCG
>SCRB01000679.1 GCA_004299545.1 Rhizobiaceae bacterium | reverse complement strand
AAGACGATGCTCTCCGGCAGGAAGCCGATCGCCCGGCGCGCCTCGATGAAGCCGGCGCAGGTCGCTTCAGCCCCCAGCACGAGCACCTTGCCCCCGGTCGGGCGGATGAGGCCGAGCATCAGCTTTATCAGCGTGCTCTTGCCCGCGCCGTTATGGCCGATCAGTGCCACGCGCTGCGCGCGGGGAACGGTAAGCGACACCTCGTCCAGAGCCCGCACGTCACGATATTGCTTGCTGACGCGATCGAGGCTTATGACATTCTCATCCATTGCCGGCGCCCTCGGAGGAAACCTTCACGCCCGAGTCGGCGGAAAAGGCTGCCGGGATTGCGGGAGGCTGCATCAGGGGGAAGCTGTCGACCACGCCGCCGGGATGCAGGTTCGGGAACGCGCTCTGCGCCCAGCGCAGGACCTGGAGCGCCGGGCTGTTGATCAAAAGCTTCGCGGCCGGGTAGTGCCAGAGGATGTGATCGACGAGATCGTTGGGCCGATAGGGCGTGTCGGCGATGCCCCGCCCCTGCAGGTCGAAGGCCGGATTGTCGCTCCAGTAATTCCCGCGCCCGTTGGCCGACCATTCGAGGTCGCGCGTGCCGACATACATGACCTGCGTCCGGTTGCGGACGAAGGCGTTCTCCGCCATCACGTTGCGCTCCGAACCCGCCGTGAACTGGACGCCGATCCGGCAATCCTCCAACCAGTTGCGGAAAAAGCGGTTCTTGTTGGCGTTGTAGATGAAGACGCATTTGTCGCCGCTGCGGACGGCGTTGCCTTCGATGTCGGAATCGTTGGCGTAATTGAACAGCAGACCGTGATCGCGGTCGCCTTTCGAGACGTTGCCGCGGATGATCAGATGGTCGGAGAACATGATCACGTAGCCGGCGTGATTCCCGATCGAGACGTTGTCGCTGACCTCACTGTTGTTCGTGTACATGTAGTGGACGGCGAAGCGGACGCCATGGAGGTAGTTGCCCTTGAAGACATTGTTCCTGCTGACATTGACGAAGATGCCGTCGCGCCCACCGGTGATGTCGTTGTTGAGGACCTTCGCGCCGGGCGCATTCCAGACATAGACACCGTTGCCGCTGTCATTGAGGTTCTGCCCGACCCAGCCCGAAATGTCGTTGCTCTGGACAAGTGCGTTGGCGGCGCCGTGCACGTAGACGCCGACAAGATTGCCTTGCAGGACGTTGTCGCGGACCACGGCGTTCGGAGCTGTCTTTTCGAGGAATATCGCGGCGTCCATGTGCTCAAGCGAGCGACCCGAATTGCGGATGGTCAGTCCCTCGACCGTTACGTTCGGTGCGGCCACGTCAACCGTGCGGCCCTGACCATGGCCTTCGATGACGGCCCCAGCCCGTCCTTTCAAGGCAACGGGGCGATCTATCCGGACCGGGCCGTCGTAAACGCCGGGCCTCAGTTCCAGGACCTCTCCGCTCGGGGCCTGCGCAATGGCCGCCTGCAGATCCGACCCGGGGAGGATTTCGAGCGCCAGGGCTCCGGCCGGGTGAAAAAAGGCACCGGCCAGAGCCACCGACAGTCCACGAATGTACG
>SCRB01000678.1 GCA_004299545.1 Rhizobiaceae bacterium | reverse complement strand
GTCGGAGCCAAATCCTTTCCCGATTTTTCCGAGACCTTCAAGGTGGGCGTCGGCGCGGGCCTCCGCTACTTTACCGGCCTCGGCCCGTTGCGGCTTGATGTCGCCTTCCCGCTCAACCGGGACAAGAACGACCCGAGCGTTGGTATCTATGTCGGCCTAGGACAAGCGTTTTGACCCGCATCATCGCCGCCATCGTCCTTCTTCTCGTCGCCCTGCCCGCGCTGGCGCAGGACAGCGCCCAGCAGGAGAAATCCTGGTTCCTGCAATTCGTCGAGAACCAGCTTTCGACGCCGAACCGCAAGATTGCCATTTCCGACATCGAGGGCGTGCTGTCGTCCAAGGCGACTATCGGCTCGATCACCATAGCCGACCGGCAGGGCGTCTGGCTCAAGATCACCAATGCGTCGATCGACTGGAACCGTTCCGCGCTATTGCTCAAGCGTCTCGACATCAACAAGCTTGCCGCCGACAGCATCGAGATGCTGCGCAAGCCGCTGCCCGACAAGAATGCGCTGCCGTCGCCGGAATCGAGTTCCTTCCAGCTTCCCGAACTGCCTCTCTCGGTCAACCTGCGTTCGCTCGCCGTCGCGAAGGTGAGCTTCGGCGATAACGTTTTCGGCCTCCATTCCGAGTTGAGCGTCGCCGGCAATCTTTCGCTTGCCAGCGGTTCGCTCGACACCGCGCTCGACATCCACCGCCTCGACGGACCGGGCGGCGAGTTCAAGCTTGCGGCAAAATATGCCAACACGACCAAGGTGATAGATCTCGACGCCAGCCTGTCGGAACCGCAGAACGGCATCGTCGCCAATCTGCTCAACATAGAAGACCGACCGCCGGTCGCTATGACGATCAAAGGATCCAGCCCGCTCGACACGCTCGATGTCGGCCTCACCCTCGATGTCGCGCAACAACGAACCCTGACCGGAACGACGAGCCTGAGGCGTCGCGATCAGGGCCTTGGTTTTTCCGCCAAGCTGGAAGGACCGATCGCCAGACTGGTGCCCGCCACTTTCCGCAGCTTCTTCGGCGCCAATACCGCGCTCACCGCCGATGGTCTGGTGCGCGACGCGGGCGGAGTCAATCTGTCGTCGCTGAAGCTTTCGAGTGCCGCGCTCTCTCTCGACTGCTCGGCCAGCACCACCAATGACGGTTTCCTGCGGCGGCTCAAGCTCGACGCGACAATCGCCGATCCCGGCGGCAAGAAGGTCATCCTTCCCGTTCCCGGCGGCTCTACGACCGTGGACAAGGCCAGCCTTGCACTCGATTTCGGCGACGACCCGTCCGGCAAATGGACCGGGTCGCTCAAGGTCGGCAATCTCGCGACGAAGACATTCGCGGCCGAGACACTCGACCTCGCGCTTGGCGGCGTCGCGCAGAATCTCGACCAGCCGACGGACCGCCGCATCACCTTCCAGACAAGCGGCAAGATGGCCGGCATCACCTCGCCGCGCCCCGATGTCTCGAAGGCGCTCGGCAGGGAGATCGATCTCGCCGTCAACGGCGACTGGGCCTCCGGCCAACCGGTCAACCTTTCCGAGGCAAAGCTCTCCGGCAACGGCCTGGCGCTCTCGCTCGCCGGCAAGATCGCCGAATACGCCTTCAACGGGAAGATCGCCGTCGATGCGGCGAGCATCGTTCCCTTCTCCGACCTTGCCGGCCGCAATCTGTCAGGCTCGATGAAGCTTTCCACGACCGGCACCGTGAAGCCATTGAGCGGCGCCTTCGACCTGACGCTCGACGGCCATGCGCACGATCTGGCGATCGGCACGCCCGCTCTCGACAATCTCCTGACCGGCGACACGACGCTTGGCGGCCGTGTCGCGCGCGGCGAAAAAGGCTTCACCGCCGACAAGTTCCATATCGGCAACGATCAGGTCTCGATCGCGGCCAACGGGACCTTCGCGACAGGTGCCGCCGATTTCGGCTTCGACGTTTCGCTCGCCGACCTGGCGCTCGTGTCGAACAGGGCAAGCGGTAAGCTGACGGCAAGCGGCAGCGCCAAAGGCACGAATGGCCGCCTCAACCTCGTCTTCGGCGCAAAGGTTCC
>SCRB01000677.1 GCA_004299545.1 Rhizobiaceae bacterium | reverse complement strand
GGCGGTGCTCGCCGCCTCGGCGGCGATGGGCAAGGGCGGCAAGGCGAAGGCGGCGTGAGCGGCGGCAGCCGGCAATAGGCAATCGTATTGATGGAGGCGCTTCGGCACAGGCATTTCGCGTAGTCTTGGAAACGACTGCCGACTGCCGTTTGCCGACTGCCGCTCCCGAAGGGAGGATTTCATGGGCGTTGAAGGAATAGGCGCACGCGTCGCACGCAAGGAGGACAGGCGTTTCATCACCGGCGCCGGCCGCTATGTCGACGACATGGTGGTTCCGGGCATGAAGCATGCCGCCTTCGTCCGCAGCCCGCATGCACATGCCGAGATCACCGGCATCGACGTCACGAAGGCGAAAGGGATGCCGGGCGTCATCGGCGTCCTGACCGGCAAGGAACTGAAAGCCGACGGTATCGGCAACCTGATCTGCGGCTGGATGATCCATTCCAAGGACGGCTCGCCGATGAAGATGGGGGCCTGGTCGCCGCTCGCGGTCGACCGGGTCCGCTATGTCGGCGACGCGGTCGTTATCGTCGTCGCGGAGACCAAGGGCCAGGCGCGCGACGCGGCGGAGGCCGTCGAGGTGAGCTACAAGGAACTCCCCGCCGTTTCCAACGCCGTCCGGGCTCTTGAAGCGGGCGCGCCGCAGATCCACCCCGAAGCCGAGGGCAATCTGATCTTCGATTGGGACCTCGGCAATGCCGAGGAGACGGCGGCCGCCTTCGGGAAGGCGGCGCATGTGGTCAAGCTGGATATCGTCAACAACCGGCTCGTTCCCAACGCCATGGAGCCGCGCGCCGCGCTTGGCCATTACAACAAGGCCGAAGACCATTATACCTGCTGGACCACGTCGCAGAACCCGCATGTGGCCCGCCTGGTGATGAGCGCGTTCTATAACGTCGCGCCGGAGAACAAGCTTCGCGTCATCGCCCCCGACGTCGGCGGCGGCTTCGGATCGAAGATCTACATCTACCCGGAAGAAATCGTCTGCCTGTGGGCGTCGAAGAGGACCGGCGTGCCGGTGAAATGGGTGGCCGACCGTACCGAAAGCTTCCAGTGCGACGCGCATGGCCGCGACCATCACACCCATGCGGAGATGGCGTTCGACAAGGATCACCGGATCCTCGGCTTCAAGGTCGAGACCAAGGCCAATCTCGGCGCCTATATGTCACTGTTCTCGTCGGCGACGCCGACCTATCTCTACGCGACCCTGCTTTCCGGCCAGTACGACATCCCCGCCATCCATGCGAACGTGAAGGCGATCTACACCAACACCTCGCCGGTGGACGCCTATCGCGGCGCCGGACGGCCGGAGGCCTGCTACCTGATCGAGCGCATGATGGAGACGGCGGCACGGGAATTGGGCGTTTCTCCCGCCGAGCTTCGCCGCAAGAACTTCATCACCGCCTTTCCGCACCAGACGCCGGTGATCATGAACTACGACACCGGCGATTTCGGCGCCTCGCTCGACGCGGCCATGAAGGCGGCGGACTATGCGGGCTTCCCGAAGCGCCGGGAAGAAGCGAAGAAGCGTGGCAAGCTGAGGGGCATCGGCTTCTCCTGTTATATCGAGGCTTGCGGTATCGCGCCCTCGCAGGCCGTCGGTTCGCTCGGGGCCGGCGTGGGCCTGTGGGAATCGGCCGAGGTCCGCGTCAATGCCGCCGGCACAATTGAAGTCCTGACCGGCTCGCACAGCCATGGCCAGGGTCACGAGACGACCTTCGCGCAACTCGTGGCGCAACGTCTCGGCGTGCCGCTCGATTCCATCTCCATCGTCCATGGCGACACCGACAAGGTGCAGATGGGCATGGGTACCTACGGTTCGCGCTCCGGCGCGGTCGGCATGAGCGCCATCTCCAAGGCGCTCGACAAGGTGGAAGGCAAGGCGAAGAAGATCGCCGCGCATCTGATGGAAGCGGACGAGGGCGACATTGTCATCGAGAACGGCGAGGTGAAGGTCGCCGGCACGGACAAGAGCCTGCCCTGGTTCCAGGTGGCGCTTGCCGCCTATACGGCGCACAATCTGCCGGGAGGCATGGAGCCCGGCCTGAAGGAGACCGCCTTCTACGACCCCACCAACTTCACCTTCCCGGCGGGCTGCTATATCTGCGAGGCCGAGGTCGACCCCGATACGGGTGTGACCGAGATCGTCCAGTTCGTCGCCGCAGACGATTTCGGCAACATTATCAACCCGATGATCGTCGAGGGACAGGTGCATGGCGGCATCGCGCAGGGCATCGGCCAGGCGCTGCTCGAAGGCTGTGTCTATGACGGCGACAGCGGCCAGCTCGTTACCGCGAGCTACATGGACTACACCATGCCGCGCGCCGACAATCTGCCTTCCTTCAAGGTTTCGACCTCGAACACGCCCTGTCCTGGCAATCCGCTCGGCATGAAGGGCTGCGGCGAGGCCGGCGCCATCGGTTCGCCGCCGGCCGTCATGAACGCCATCACCGACGCTATCGGCGACAACGATCTCACCATGCCGGCAACGCCGCTGAAGGTGTGGCGGTCGCTGAAGGCGACGAGACACTAGGAGGCAATCGGCAATAGGCAGTCGGCAGTATGATACTAACCGACTGCCGACTGCCCATCTGCCGAAGACCCAGGGAGAACCCCATGTACAACGTCACCTACCACCGCGCCTCATCCGTGGACGATGCCGTGAAACTGATCGGCAAAGCCGATGACGGCAAGTTCGTCTCGGGCGGGATGACCCTTATCCCGGCGATGAAAATCAGGCTGGCCGCGCCCTCCGATCTGGTCGACCTGACTCATGTCGCCACCCTCAAGGGCATCAAGGTGGACGGCAAGAACGTCCGCATCGGCGCCGGCACCGTCCATGCCGACGTCGCCGCGAACAAGGAACTGGCGAAGGCCTGCCCGGCGCTCGCCAGCCTTGCGGGCATGATCGGCGATCCGGCGGTGCGCCACCGCGGCACGATCGGCGGTTCGATCGCCAACAACGATCCGGCGGCGGATTATCCGGCCGCGCTTGTTGCGCTCGGCGCGACCGTCATCACCAACAAGCGCGAGATCGCCGCGGAGGATTTCTTCACCGGCCTTTTCGAAACCGCGCTCGATGATGGCGAGATGGTGACGGCCGTCACTTTCACGGCGCCGGAAAAAGCCGGCTACGAGAAATTCCCCAATCCCGCCTCGCGCTACGCCATCGTCGGTGTCTTCGTCGCGAAGACGGCTGCTGGCGCGCGCGCGGTGGTGACGGGAGCCGGCGAGAATGGCGTTTTCCGCTCGAAGGAGATCGAGGCGGCGCTGGCGAAAGCGTTCGATGCGTCCGCTCTCGACGGCGTGACGATCCCTTCTGCCGGGCTGATGTCCGATATCCATGCCTCCGCCGACTACCGCGCGAGCCTTATCAAGGTGATGGCCAAGCGGGCGGTCGCCAAGGTGGCGTAGGCGATCGGATCTGTATCGGTTTCAACACGGGCCGCGTCCTGCTCGGGGATGCGGCCTTTTGTCGTTTCCGTGCGCTCGTCTTTTCCTTCTGCCCAGCCCGCCCCTCCTTGCATGGCTGCAATGCGTCTCCTTCGGTTGACGCGAGTGCTCCAAGGCGCTCAAAATCAAAAACCGGGGCCGCGTTTGCGGAGCGCCGGGAGGAAACCGGCCGCGGGACAGGGAAGAATGGCGCAAGCAGACATCGGCCTCATCGGCCTTGGGGTAATGGGTTCGAACCTTGCCCTCAACATCGCCGAGAAGGACCACGCAATCGCGGTCTACAACCGCACCACTTCCAAGACCGGTATTTTCTTCGAATCCGCTGGCGAATTGAGGGAACGTGTTCTCCCGTGCAATTCCCTTGAGGAACTGGTCGCAGCCATTCGGCCGCCGCGCCCGATCATCCTGATGGTCTCGGCCGGACCCGCCGTGGACGAGGAGATCGCCAGGCTCAGGAAACTCCTTTCCGAAAACGACATTATCATCGATGCGGGTAATGCGAATTTCCATGACACCGTGCGCCGCTTCCATGAACTCGAAGGCTCTGGCCTGACCTTCATCGGCATGGGCGTGTCCGGTGGCGAGGAGGGTGCGCGGCACGGCCCTTCGATCATGGTCGGCGGCACGAAACAGTCGTACGAACGTGTTGAGGGCGTGCTGAACGACATTGCCGCCAAATATGAGGGTGAGCCTTGCTGTGCCTGGCTCGGTACGGATGGCGCCGGGCATTTCGTCAAGACGATTCATAACGGCATCGAATATGCCGATATGCAGATGATAGCCGAGATATACGGCATCTTCCGCGACGGTCTCGGCATGGAGGCGAAGGAGATCGCCCCGGTCTTCGCCGGCTGGAACAGGGGCCGGCTGAACTCGTATCTAATCGAGATCACGGCTGAGGTGCTCGCCGCCGACGATCCGAAGACGGGCCAGCCGATGGTGGACATGATCCTCGACAGCGCTGGCCAGAAAGGTACCGGCCGCTGGTCGGTCATCGAAGCGCAGCAGATGGGGGTTCCGGCGACGGCGATAGAGGCGGCCGTCGCCTTTCGAGGCCTCTCCGCGATGAAAGCAGAGCGCGAGGCCGCGGAAAAGGCCTACGGGAAGCTCGCCCTGGAGAAGCGCGGCACGGTTTCGCACGATGATCTGGAGCTGGCGCTCTTCGCCGGCAAGATCGGCGCCTACGCGCAGGGCTTCGCGGTGATGACGGCGGCATCGCGGGAATTCAACTGGAGCCTGCCGATGGGAACGATCGCCAAGATCTGGCGCGCCGGCTGCATCATCCGCTCGCAATTTCTCGGCCGCATCACGGATGCGTTCGAGCGTGCCGACGACCTCGACAATCTCTTCATGGCGCCGTCCTTTGTGGAAATGATGAAGGAGGCGCATCCGGCGCTCCGCCGCATCGTCGCCTGGGCGGCGGCTGCCGGCCTGCCGGCACCCGCTCTCTCTTCCGCCCTTGCCTATTTCGACGGCTATCGGCAGGGCCGCGGTACGGCGAACCTCATACAGGGCCAGCGCGATTTCTTCGGCGCCCATGGTTTCGAACGGATCGATCAGGCCGGGGAGTCTCACGGCCCCTGGGGCAGCCATGGCTGACCGCGTGGCACGCGGAACGGAATGCGCCGCCCGCGGTTGCGTTTTGCCCTGATTTCAGGCACGTGCTCGGCCTGCTCCCTCGCTGGCGAGGCGAATTGTGATACCGCAGGATTGATATGACCTGGTTGTTCCAGCTTCACGGCGCCCGCAAATTCCAGCCCTGGCCCGAGGCGCTCGACCTCCTTGCCGAGGCGGGTTACAGTGGTGTCGAGGGCTTTCCCGGCGTTTATGAAAATCCGGTTGCGTTCAGGGAGGAGATGGATCGCGCCGGCCTTTCCATGCCGATCGGTCATTTCGATCTGAAGATGCTGGAAGGCGATTTTCCCGCCACGCTCTCAGTCGCCCGGACGCTTGGCATGGAGATGCTCGTCTGCCCTTTCCTGCCGCCCGAGATGCGGCCGACCGACGTCGCCGGCTGGCGGGATTTCGGAGCCAGGCTTGCGAAGATCGGCGAGGTGGCGCGGGATGCCGATCTCGGCTTTGCGTGGCACAATCACGATTACGAATTGCGGCCGCTGCCGGACGGCGCCGTCCCGCTCCAGCTTCTGCTCGACGCCGCTCCCGAGATCGGCTGGGAAATCGACGCCGCATGGATCGTGCGCGGCGGCGGCGATCCGGTTGAATGGATCATGGACCATGATTCCCGCATCACGGCCGTCCATCTGAAGGACATCGCGCGCGAGGGGGAGAACATCGACGAGGATGGCTGGGCCGATCTCGGCGACGGAACCATGGACTGGCCGAAACTCACGAAACTTCTGTGCGAGAAGACTTCGGCCGAATATTTCGTCGTCGAGCACGACAATCCGCGCGATCTGGAGCGCTCTGCCCGCCGTTCCATGGAAACGGCGGAGAAGTACCTTCCGACCGCAGGGTGAATAGAGAATCAAGCTTGGGAAGAGGATGAGAAAATGGCGTGGCAGCCAGCGGAAAACCGTTATGAAACCATGGTCTACAACCGTTGCGGGCGCTCGGGCCTGAAGCTGCCGGCGCTTTCGCTCGGTCTGTGGCACAATTTCGGCGGCGATACACCGCATGAGAAAAAGCGCGCCATCTGCCGTACCGCGTTCGACCTCGGCATCACCCATTTCGACCTTGCCAACAATTACGGGCCGCCGCCCGGCAGCGCCGAAACCGCGTTCGGCGAAATATTGCGCACCGATTTCGCCGGGTTGCGGGACGAACTCATCATCTCCACCAAGGCGGGTTACCTGATGTGGCCTGGTCCCTATGGCGAATGGGGCAGCCGCAAATATCTGCTGTCGAGTCTCGACCAGAGCCTGAAACGCATGGGTGTCGATTATGTCGACATCTTCTATTCGCATCGCTTCGATCCGCAAACGCCTCTCGAAGAGACGATGACGGCCCTCGACCACGCGGTCCGGTCCGGCAAGGCGCTTTACGCCGGCATCTCGTCCTATAATTCGCAGCGCACGAAACAGGCTGCCGCGATCCTGAAAGACCTGGGCACGCCCTGCCTCATCCACCAGCCGAGCTATTCGATGCTCAACCGCTGGGTCGAGGAGGACGGCCTGCTCGATACGCTTTCCGATCTCGGCATCGGCTCGATCGTTTTTTCGCCTCTGGCACAGGGCATGCTGACCGGCAAATATCTGAACGGGATTCCCGAGGACAGCCGCGCCGCGCAGGGGAAATCACTGCGCACCGGCTTCCTCAACGAGGCGAATCTCGACCATATCCGTTCGCTGAACGCGATCGCCGGGAAGCGCGGGCAGACGCTGGCGCAGATGGCTATCGCCTGGGTGCTGCGCGGCGGCCGGGTCACTTCCGCCCTGATCGGCGCCAGCCGGCCGGAGCAGGTCGTTGATAGCGTTGGTGCCTTGAAGAACCGCGATTTTACCCAGGAAGAACTCGGCGAAATCGATCTTTATGCGCGCGACGCGGGGATCAATATCTGGGCGGCCTCGGCGGAACGCGCGGGACCATCGCGAAACAAGTAATTCGGGTGCGTCCTTCGCGGCTCGTTCTCCGCGCCTTTCACGCCGATTGCGCCACGCGTTGCCCTTGCATCGGGCCGTCGAGCGCCTCGCTCTCCCGCACGACGATCGAGCCGCCCTTCCACGAGGTGAAGGCCGCGACCAGGTAAAGGATGGCGGAGAAGGTGAAGGCCAGGATCAGCCCGTGCTTGAACGGGGCTGACATCAGGCCCGGAAAGAATTCCGTGCCCGTCAGCGCGGCGACGTTTTGCGGCGGCAGGCTCGCCAGCACCGAATGCGGGATCAGTTCGCCCATCGGATTGTAGCCGAGGAAGGCGGCGAAAAGGCTGGCGACGGGCGGCATGCTGGCAATTTTCCCCGCTACGGCGGCCGGAACGTTCTGCGCCAGAAGACCCGCTTCCATCGCATGCGGTAGCGTCGCGGCCAAGCCCGCCAGCATCAGGCTGAAGAAGACGCCGATCGACAGCACCTGCCCGGCATTGGTGGTCGTCGCGCGCATGCCGGAGGCCTGGCCGCGCTCGGCGGGCGGCACGGAATTCATGATCTGTGTGCTGTTCGGCGCGACGAAGAGCCCGGAGCCGAGACCGTTCAGGAAGAGGAGCGCCGCAAAGGCGAGGTAGGAGAAATCGGCCGGCAGGAGCATCAGCGCGACAAAGGAGGCCGCGCCGAAGACCATGCCGCCGACCGCGAAGGGAACGCCGCCGACCCGGTCGGAGAAATAGCCCGCGACCGGGCTGGCAAGAAGGAAGCCGAAAGTGAGCGGCAGCATGAAGATCGCCGACCACAAGGGCGTTATCTCGAAGGCATAGCCGTGCAGCGGCAGCCAGATGCCCTGCAGCCAGATGATGAGCATGAATTGCAACCCGCCGCGGGCGATCGACGACGTCAAATTGGCGATATTGCCGTAGGCGAAGGGCGCGATGCCAAAAAGACGGAAGTCGAGCATCGGCCGCTCCACGCGCTTTTCGACAAGGCAAAAGAGGACAAGTGCCAGGATGCCGAGGCCAAAGAGCGTCACGACTTTCGGGCTCGTCCACGCCATGACCTCGTTGCCATAAGGCTGGATGCCATAGGTGATGGCCGTCAGGACGAGGACCAGGCCGAGGCCGAAGGAGGCATTGCCGAGCCAGTCGATGCGATGCTTGCGCCTGTTCGGGATTTCGCTGAGCCGCCAATAGGCCCAGACGGTGCCGACCACGCCGAAGGGGACGTTGATCCAGAAGACGAGCCGCCAATCGTAGTCGGCCAGAAGGCCGCCGAGCAGGAGCCCGACGAACTGGCCACCAATGGCCGCGACGACGTTGATGCCGAGCGCGAGCCCGCGCTGGTCGGGCGAGAAGGCATCGGTCAGGAGCGCGGTCGAGTTCGCCATGATCAGCGCGCCGCCGACGCCCTGGATCATGCGCACGACGATAAGATAGGTCGCGGCGAAGTCGCCCTTGCCGGGCAGGAGAGCGAGCGCGATAGACGCCGCCGTGAAGATGGCGAAGCCGAGATTGTACATGCGCGCGCGGCCGAACTGGTCGCCGAGGCGGCCAAAAGCGACGACGAGAACCGCAGTCGCGATCATGTAGCCGATGATCGCCCACAAGAGATAATTGATGTTGCCCGGATCGAGCGGGTCGAGATGGATGCCGCGAAAGATGGCCGGCAGGCTGATGAGCAGGATGGAACTGTTCATTGCGGCCGCCAGCATGCCAAGCGTGGTGTTGCTCAACACCACCCATTTATAGCCCGCCGAATGCTGCGGCGCCTCTTGACTCATTGCGGCGATCTCCGGATATGCAACCTATACAGGGAGGTAGTTGAGGCGACGCTCAGCTATTATATACGAGGATGCCCTCAGGTAACGCAAGAGGCCAGTCGGTAAAATCACGTGCTCCGCAGCGCCGTCGCGGCAGGGAGCGCGTCGCTTCCTTGCAGGCGGCGGCGGCGGCCCTTTTTGTCGAAAAGGGCTATGATGCGACGACGATGACCGAGATAGCGGCGCGGGCGGGCGCCTCGATCGGTTCGCTTTATCTCTTTTTCCCGACTAAGCATTCGCTCGCCGAAGCGATGCTGATGGAACTGGCTGAGACACTTTCGACGCGCCTCGTCGCGCTCAAGGAGCGCGTCGGCGGCAGGAAGGCGGTAGAGGTCGGTGATGCGCTTTTCGACGAATTGGCGGATTTCACGCACCGCTATCCGGCCTATGGCGTGCTGATCGACCTTTCCGGCGAATATTCCTGGCGCCTGGGATTGCGGGCACGCCGCAGGGCGCAGATCGCCGCCTTGTTCCAGGAGGCGGAGCCGGCGCTTCCACGTGAACAGGCGGAGCATCTGGCAGTGATCGTGCCGCAGCTTTTGCGCATGGGGCTGCTGGTCAGCGGCCGGCCGGATGCCGAGGGCGTCATGACCGAGCTTCGTGCCATGCTGCGTCATCACCTCGAACGGAGCGAGTGATGGAGCGAGGGGTTGATACGGAAGATTCTGAGAGCTGACCCTCGTCGCTACAATGCGTCCTTCGAATGCTGAGGCTTCAATTCCCCAATATGCCGGGCAGCCTCAGCCCCTTCTCCTTCGCGCATTCGATCGCGATCTCGTAGCCGGCGTCGGCATGGCGCATGACGCCGGTGGCCGGATCGTTCCATAATACCCGCTCCAGCCGCCGGGCGGCTTCCGGCGTGCCGTCCGCGCAGATGACCATGCCGGCATGTTGCGAGAAGCCCATGCCGACGCCGCCGCCATGGTGCAGAGACACCCAGGTCGCGCCCGACGCGCAGTTCAAAAGCGCGTTGAGCAACGGCCAGTCGGAGACGGCGTCCGATCCGTCCTTCATCGCCTCGGTCTCGCGGTTGGGCGAGGCGACGGAGCCGGAATCAAGGTGGTCGCGGCCGATGACGACCGGCGCCTTCAATTCGCCTTTTGCAACCATATCGTTAAAGGCGAGGCCGAGCCGGTGGCGGTCGCCGAGCCCCACCCAGCAGATCCGCGCCGGCAGGCCCTGGAAGGAAATGCGCTCCTTCGCCATGTCGAGCCAGTTGTGGAGATGCGTATTGCCTGGCGTCAATTCCTTCACCTTGGCATCGGTACGGAAGATGTCCTCCGGATCTCCCGACAGCGCCGCCCAGCGGAACGGGCCGATGCCGCGGCAGAAGAGCGGGCGGATATAGGCCGGCACGAAACCGGGGAAGGCGAAGGCGTTCTCGAAGCCTTCGTCGCGCGCCACCTGGCGGATATTGTTGCCATAGTCGAGCGTCGGCACGCCGTCGTTCCAGAAAGCCACCATGGCCTCGACATGTTCGCGCATCGACGCGCGGGCGGCTTTTTCGACGGCCTTCGGGTCGTTCTCGCGCTTGTCGCGCCATTCGGCCAGCGACCATCCCTTCGGTAGATAGCCGTTCAGCGGATCATGCGCCGATGTCTGGTCGGTGAGGATGTCGGGCTTCACGCCGCGCCGGTGAAGCTCCGGCACAATCTCGGCGGCGTTGCCGAGGAGTCCGACCGATTTCGCTTCGCCGGCCTTCGTCCAGCGCCCGATCATGGCGAGCGCCTCGTCCAGCGTATTGGCGCGTTCGTCGACATAGCGGGTGCGGAGCCGGAAATCGATGCGATCGGGGTCGCATTCGATGGCGAGGCAGGACGCGCCTGCCATGACGGCGGCGAGCGGCTGTGCCCCGCCCATGCCGCCGAGCCCTGCGGTAAGAATCCATTTGCCTTTCAGGCTGCCGCCATAATGCTGGCGTCCGGCCTCCACGAAGGTTTCGTAGGTGCCCTGCACGATGCCCTGTGTGCCGATATAGATCCATGAGCCGGCCGTCATCTGGCCGTACATCATCAGGCCTTTTTTATCGAGTTCGTTGAAATGATCCCAGTTTGCCCAATGCGGCACGATATTGGAATTGGCGATCAGCACGCGCGGCGCGCCGGCATGGGTGCGGAAGACACCGACAGGCTTGCCCGACTGGAGATCGGAAGAGC
>SCRB01000676.1 GCA_004299545.1 Rhizobiaceae bacterium | reverse complement strand
CTTCTGCGCGCCATTCGCGACAATCCGCTGCGCGCGCAGGCGCTCGGCCACAATATCCACAGCTACAAGCTTGCCATTTTCGTTGTTGCCGCCGTCTATACCGGCTTTGCCGGTGGCCTGCTCGGCATGATGCAGGGCTTCATGCCGCCTGACGCGTTTACCTTCGACACGTCGGGTCAGATCGTCATGCAGACAGCGATCGGCGGTGCGGGCACGCTGTTCGGGCCGCTGCTCGGCGCGACGGTGTGGTTTTACCTGAGCGACCTCCTGCAAACGACGCTGCATCTCGGCGCCACCTGGAAGCTTGTTCTCGGAATCATTTTCGTATTGCTGATCTGCTTCCTGCAGCGCGGCCTCGTCGGTGCCATCGCCGATCTCTACGATCTGGTGACAGGGGGCAGGAAGACGGGCGGGCCAGCGGAAGATGCGACGGTTGCCGCCCATGCCGTCGGTGCGGCACCTTCGCGGGCGCCCGCCAAGCCTTCTGCGGGTGCGGTGCGGCAGCGGCCCGCCGGCAGCAAGAGCGGACCAATCCTGCGGGCGACAGGCCTGACCAAGCGCTACGGCGGCGTGGTCGCCAACAGCGATATCGACTTCACGGTCGATCATGGCGAGATGCGCGGCATTATCGGGCCGAACGGCGCCGGCAAGTCGACTTTCTTCAAGATGCTCACCTGCGAGGTGCCGCCGACATCGGGCAAGATCGTGTTCGAGGGAAACGATGTCACCGGCAAGGGGGTCGCAGATGTCTGCCAACTCGGTCTTACCAAGAGCTACCAGATCAACCAGCTTTTCGAGCGGCTGACGGTCAGGCAGAATCTGACCATCGCGGCGCTGGGCGAAATCCGGGGCAAGTTCAAGCTTGACCTGCTCAAGAGCCTTTCCCGCGTTCCAGGTCTCGACAGCCAGGTGGAAGGCACGGCTTCGCTGGTCAACCTGACCCGGCGGCTCGATACGCCGGTGTCGGAACTTGCCTATGGCGAGAAACGCCGGCTGGAGGTCGGCCTGGCACTCGCGACCTCGCCGAGCCTGCTTCTGCTCGACGAGCCGCTTGCCGGAATGAGCCCGCAGGAGCGTGTCGAGACGGTGGCGCTGCTGAAATCGATCGCACAAGGCCGCACGATGATCATTATCGACCACGACATGGATTCGCTGTTCGAACTGGTGGAGAAAGTCACCGTGCTGCAGGAAGGCCGCGTGCTTGTCGAGGGCACGCCCGACGAGATCAAGAACAACGCCAAGGTTCAGGAGGCCTATCTCGGGGGCGTCCGCGAGGAGATGGCATGAGCCTGCTCGAAGTCAGTGGACTGAACAGCTATTACGGCGACAGCCATATCCTGTTCGATGTCTCCGTCCATGTCGAGAAGAACGAGGTTGTTGCGCTTCTCGGCCGTAACGGCGCCGGCAAGTCGACGACGCTGAAAAGCCTGATGGGCGTGGTCAGGCCAAAAACCGGCAGCGTCAAGCTCGACGGCATTGAACTCGCGGGCAGGAAGGCGCATGCCATCGCCCGGTCCGGCATGCAGCTTGTGCATGAGGACCGCCGTATCTTCGGTAGCCTGAATGTCGAGGAGAACATCATCCTGGCAGGCCTGACCGCCACCAACAAATGGCCGATCGAGCGCATCTACGCCATGTTCCCGCGCCTGAAGGAGCGGCGCACGAGCCGCGGCACCGACCTTTCCGGCGGAGAGCAGCAGATGCTGGCGATCGCGCGGGCGCTGGTGCGCGATCCAAAAGTCGTCCTGCTCGACGAACCCTTCGAGGGTCTTGCCCCGGTCATCGTGCAGGATCTGGTGCGAGCCTGTCACGATCTGGCGCAATCGGGCCAGACGATTGTGCTGGTCGAGCAGAACCTCGCCGCAACGCTGGCTTTGGCGGACCGCGTCTACATCATCAACAACGGTCATATCGCTCATGAAGGGCCCGCCGCGGAGCTGAAGAAGCAGCCGGACCTGTTACAGCGATATCTCGGCGTCTGAAAGGCTCCGGCCTCCGGGTGTAAACAGCGCCCGAGGCCTTTGGTGAGGTGGGTCATTGGAGGTTTGCAAGGCAGACCGGCGTGTGGCCGGCCTGGACGAAGCCGAGCGCCCGCGCGGCGGCCCGGGAAAGATCGACGATGCGCCCCCTGATGAAAGGTCCACGATCGTTTATCCTGACAACGACGGTGCGGCCGTTACGCCTGTTGGTGACCTTGACCTTTGATCCGAGAGGCAGGCTGCGATGGGCCGCCGTCAGGGCGTGGGGATTCATGCGCTCTCCGGAAGCGGTCCGGGTTCTCATCGCATACCATGATGCTCCGCCGCATTGGGCCGAAGCTGGTACCACCGAGGCCGCAAGGACCATCCCCGCTGCCAGCGTCGCCGCTGCGAGCGCATTCCTTCCATAAGTCATTTACGAGTTACTCTCCATATTACAGACGGAGAGGGGACTAGGAACGAAATGAGGCGCGAATTGCGGCGATCGCCTGTCGGTTCCGTGGCAACATCACACGTTGTGATTCCCAG
>SCRB01000675.1 GCA_004299545.1 Rhizobiaceae bacterium | reverse complement strand
CCGCCGAGCGCGACCCAGACGAAGCTGAGCGCGGCACCGGAGAACGAGAACGCGCCGGTCAGTGCGGCGGCTACCGCGAAGCGCAGGCAAACGAGGCCGGAAGCGTCGTTAAGAAGCGACTCGCCTTCCAGGATGTGCATCAGCCGTCTTGGGACAGGCACGCGCGCGGCGATGGCCGATACGGCGATCGGATCCGTCGGCGACACCACCGCCGCCAGCGCGAACGCGACGGTCAGCGGCATCGCCGGGATCATCCAGTGCATGAAGAAGCCCATGCCGACCACCGTCAGAAAGCCTAGGCCGAGCGCCAGTTCAAGGACCGCCGTCCGATCCTTTAGCAACTCCTCGTTCGGTATGCGCCAACCATCCAGGAACAGGAGCGGCGGAATGAAGAGAAGGAAGAAGATTTCCGGGTCGAGTTCGACTCGCAAGTTCGCGACAAGGCCGATCATCCCGCCCAGCACTATCTGGACCAGCGGCCGGGGTATCGGCAGCGGCAGCATGCGCGAGACGAAGCCGCTTACGACCACCGCAACCATGAGGATGAGGACAATTGTGATGGTTTCCAAGGGCAGGCCTTATTCGTGCGGTAGCTCTCGGGCTGCAATAGTGCGTCAATTCAGGTCGGGTTCGGCAATGATCGACTTTGATAATATCGAGGATATGCAAGAGCGATGGTCGAAACCATGCGGAACCGCTTGTCGTATCAGGCGACCAGCTTCGCGTGCTGGATCATCGGAAGCGGGCCGAACCGGCGATAGTCGCTAGGCCCGATCTACCGATACCCGATTCCGAATACATAGTCGCGAAGCAGTTCTTCCTCGTTCTTCGCTTCGGACAGCAAAGCCTGCAAGGCCTCTCGCGCATAGATGATGCCAAGCGGCCTGCGTGCTTCATCGAGAATGGGAACACGTTGCAGACCCCTTTCCCTCATTGTCGACCAGACATCGAGCAATATCTCGTGTGCCCGACAAGAGGTGACGTCGCGGGTCATGATGCCGTCTACCCTGGCCGTGCAGCCAGCCCCCATGCAGCGGCCGATCTGGCCGACGATGTCGGTCTTCGTCAAAACGCCGACCATGGCGCCGTGATCGCACACGACGACAAGATCGGTTTGGGGCTCGGACATCAGAGCGGCCGCCCCCTTCACCGGCGCTTTCGATTCGATCACGGCCAGGCGTTCGTACGCGCGCGGCAATATGTTCTCGACGATCATCGTCCCCGTTCCTGCATTGCTCTCGTCCCCGGTCGAGCCTTTCGGCCATATTGTCGCTTTCACGATCAGATCGGCATGCGATAGCCGTAGAATTCGTGGTCCTCATTGTATCCACCCTGGCCGGCGCCGAGATCGGCGAAGTCCGCGACAAATTCGATGGCCGCGACCCACTTCACCATCTTGAAGCCGAGTTCGTTCTCACAGCGCAGCCGCAAGGGCGCACCGTGCAGGACGCTGACCGGTGCGCCGTTCATGTCGTAGGCAAGGATCGTCAGCTCGTGGCACATGTTCTCGATCTTGTGGACGTCATAGTAGCGGCCGCCGTCGGCTCCGTCGGCCAAGGAATAGAACACCGCGTAGCGGGCCTCAGGCGTCGGCTTCACCCGATCGAGGATGTCGCGCATGGAGACACCACCCCATTCGGCGACGCCGGACCAGCCCTGGATGCAGAAATGCGTGGTGATCTGCTCCTGTTTGGGCATCGCCTTGAGATCGGCCAACGAGAATTCCCGCGGCCTCTCGACGAGGCCTCCGACGCGCAGCCGGTAGCTGGCGAAGTTTTCCGCCACGAGACGGTCGAATTCTTTCGAGTCCGGCATCGTCCCGTTCGGCCAGAAATAGGGCGAGATGTCCTTCTTCTCGAGTTGCGAGCGCGGATCCCATCCCTCGGCCAGCCCCATGAGCCAACCGATCGTGAACGCGCCTATGCGCTGTATGAGACGCGCGTAGCGGATGGTGAAGGGCGAGGCGACGAGCCATGCCGCGACCAGGATCGCCATCGCCACCAGGAAAAATGGAAATCCGGTCCACGACGCATTGTTGACGCCGGCGAACACGTGATTGGTGTTCTGCCGGATGCCGGTGAC
>SCRB01000674.1 GCA_004299545.1 Rhizobiaceae bacterium | reverse complement strand
GCCGCTGCCCTGGGGAGGAGGAACGGACCTGCCTCTGCCTTTCCTCTATGTCTTCGGCGTGTGGATAGCCCTCGTGTCGAGCATCGCCTTCACCGGCATCTTTGCCTGGCGTGTCGCACAGGAGGCGAGATTGCTTGCCACCGCGCTTTCCGAAACAGAGCTTGTCTTGCAGCGCGAGCAGCATCTCTCCGCCCTCGACGGGCTAGCGGCAGCAGCCGCCCATGAACTCGGCACGCCGCTCGCCACCATCTCGCTCGTTGCCAAGGAGATGCAGCGCGCGCTCGGCGAGGATCCGCGCTTCGGCGAGGACGTGGCCCTGCTCAGAACCCAAAGCGAGCGCTGCCGGGAGATCCTGAAGCGCCTGACCAGCCTTTCCTCCGAAAGCGAGGTGCACATGGCGCGCCTGCCGTTCACGTCGCTGATCGAGGAGGTCATTGCGCCGCACCGCGACTTCGGCATCGCCATCAAGCTGGAGCCGGGACCGCAGAGCGGTTCGGAGCCGGTCGCGCGCCGCAATCCGGGCGTCATCTACGGCCTCGGCAATCTGGTGGAGAACGCGGTCGATTTCGCCCGCTCCACCGTCACCATCCGCTGGCACTGGGACGACAAGGCCGTCGCGATCGAACTGCGCGACGACGGGCCGGGCTTCCCCCTGGAAGTCATTGACCGCATCGGCGAACCTTACATGACGACACGCCCCGCATCAGAGGCAGGCGGCGGTCTCGGTCTGGGCTTGTTCATCGCCAAGACACTGCTTGAGCGCTCGGGCGCCGAAATCGCCTTCGCCAACGCTTCCGAACCGGGGATCGGCGCGACGATCACGATAAAATGGCCGCGCAATGCCTTCATGGAAGGCTGAAATTGACCAAAACACTCTATATTTAGAGAGGAAAAGAGTAGAGAACGATTGTGGATGGTAGCGATGCTGCAGGAAAATGCGATGACGGACGAAATCACATCGGGCGAACCCTCTCTCGGAGGAGACCGTTCCCTGTTGATCGTGGACGATGACAGGCCCTTCCTGACGCGGCTTGCCCGCGCCATGGAAGGGCGCGGCTTTGCCGTGGAAACGGCGGAAAGCGTCGAGGAAGCGGTCTCCCGGGTGAAGGTGAGGGCGCCGGCCTATGCGGTGGTGGATATGCGCCTCGGCGACGGCAACGGCCTCGACGTCGTCTCCGCGATAAGGGATCGCCGCGACGATGCCCGCGCGGTCATCCTGACGGGCTACGGCAATATCGCGACTGCGGTGACGGCGGTGAAACTCGGCGCGGTGGATTATCTTTCCAAGCCGGCCGATGCCGACGACGTGCTCGCGGCCCTGACGCGAGCGGATGGCGAGAAGGTGGCGCCGCCCGAAAACCCGATGTCCGCCGATCGCGTCAGATGGGAACATATCCAGCGCGTTTACGAAATGTGCGACCGCAACGTCTCCGAGACGGCGCGGCGGCTGAACATGCACCGACGCACGCTCCAGCGGATTCTTGCCAAGCGCGCACCGCGCTGAAAAAATTTCCAGGTTCAGGCCATGATTTGCGGTTCGGGCGCAGCACCAAGCGCGAAGAGGATGCCGCGCAGTTCTGCGAGGCCGCGCAGGCGGCCGATCGCCGGATAGCCTGGCGTCACCGGCTTTTCGAGATCGTCCAGCATCCGATGGCCATGGTCGGAGCGGAACACGATTCTGTCGCCGGCCGCGCGCTTGCCGTCCTCTTTTATCAGTTCGCGCA
>SCRB01000673.1 GCA_004299545.1 Rhizobiaceae bacterium | reverse complement strand
TCGCCGCAATGCCGACGATGGCGAGGCCGTTGAAAACGCCGAGCGTGAAGTACTGGTTCGAGATCGCCTGCAACACCGGCTGGCCTAATCCCGGAACACCGATCATTGCGGCAATAACGACCATGGAAAGGCACATCATGATGGTCTGGTTGATGCCTGCCATGATGGTCGGGAGCGCCAGCGGCAATTGAACATTGACGAGACGCTGCCAGCTGGAGGAGCCGAAGGCATCGGCGGCCTCGAGCACGTCGCGGTCGACAAGCCTGATGCCGAGATTGGTCAGCCTGATGACCGGCGGAATGCCGAAGACCACGACGGCGATCAGCCCCGGTACGCGCCCGATCCCCAGAAGCATGACGACGGGGATCAGGTAGACGAAGCTCGGCATGGTCTGCATCAGGTCGAGCACCGGATTGGCGACGGCCTGGACCTTGTTGGAGCGCGCCATGACAATGCCGATCGGAATGCCGATGATGATCGAAAGCGCCGCGCAGACGAGGATCATCGAGATGGTCTTCATCGTGTCTTCCCACATGCCGAAATAGCCGATCAGCAGGAGGGTGATGATGCAGCCGGCGACGATCTTCCAACTGCGGCTGGCGATCCACGCGATGGCCGCGATCAGGAGCAGAATGATCGGCCACGGCGTATGCGTCATGAAATGTTCGGAATGGACGAGGAAGGACCGGAGCGGAGAGAAGAAAGCGTCGATCGGGTCGCCAAAGGCGCGGGTGAACGCCAGAAAACTTCCGTCGATCGTCTTCTTGAGCGCCCGCAAACTGGCGTCATCCATTTGAGGAAACGTCTTCAGCCACTCCATGACAATTCTCTTGATAGCGTTGAGGCTGCTCCCTTGGAGGGAGATGTCGTTGCGATGCGAGGCGCGCAACACGCGCGCCTCGCTTTACCGTTTCACGATTTCAGAGCGCGGCCTTGATCTTTTTTGCCGCGTCGGCGGAAACCCATTTCGTCCAGAGTTCGGGATGGGTCTTCAGGAAGTGCTTGGCGCCGTCGTCGCCGGTCGCCTGATTGTCCGTCATCCAGGCCATCAGCGCGTTGACGGTCTTGTTGCTCCAGGAGCGCTTGTTCAGATAGGACATCACGTCAGGCCCGGCGCGGTCCGCGAATTTTTTCGTGACGAGCGTCTCGACCGTGTCCTTCGGCCAGTCGTTCGGCTTCGGGTCCGGGCACGTGGCGACCGTATTGCAGCTTTTCCAGGCGGCCGCGTCATAGGGTACCCCTTCGCCGAGCTTTACCATCGCGTATTTGCCGAGAAGGGAAGTCGGCGACCAATAATAGCCGAGCCAGCCTTTTTTGTGCTGGTAGGCTTTCGCCACCGAGCCGTCCAGGCCCGCTGCGGAACCGGTAGCGACGAGGTCGAAGCCGTGTTCCGTGGCTTTGTAGGCCTTGAAGAACTGGGTCGTTACGACGGTTCCACCCCAGCCTTGCGGGCCGTTGAAAACGGCACCCTTTCCCGGATTCTCCGGATCCGGGAAAAGCTCGGGATGCTTGAGCGCATCCGGAATGGTCTTGATGTCGGGGTGAGCGTCGGCGATATATTTGGGGATCCACCATCCCTGCGACGCACCGTCCGAGAGAGCCACCGCCGCCTTGACGAG
>SCRB01000672.1 GCA_004299545.1 Rhizobiaceae bacterium | reverse complement strand
CATAGGCGATGCCGCGCTGATAAAAGATGTTCCAGTCTGTAGGCTTGGGGGGAGTAAGCCGCGCCACGGCCTTGTCATAGACCTCGGCGGCCGAGCGATAATCCTTCTTCGAAGCGTAGACGCCGCCCAGCGCCAGATAGGCACGCATGTCGTCCGGGTCAGAATCGAGAACGCCCTTCAGATGCTTTATCGCCTCGTCGTTCTCCCCCAGATCCGCGAGATTGAGGCCGGTCTGCAATTCCGAAAGACGCTTGAGCGGCGAACTGTCAGGGATCCGCGCATAGAATTTGATCGCCTCCTTCGGCTTCTGCTGCTGTTCGGCAACGACGCCAAGCTGGAGAAGCGTCAGATCGCTATCCGGTCTCAAGGCAAGGGCATATTGCAGATAGAGCCGCACGAATTGTTCGCCGCCGCCCCGGTTCAGTGCCGTTCCGAGATCGAGCAGGACCTCCGCGGCACCGTCCGCGGGATTGGCGACAAGGCGATCGATGGGCGCTCCCTTCTCGATTTTCTCTCGCAACGCCAGGATCGGCAACCGGCCGGGAGCAAAGGCATCCGCCTTGTTGAGGACGCCGAGCGCCTTCACTTTCTGGCCGTTCCGCGCCAGAAAGCCGGCATATGCTTCCGCGGCGCGCATATAGGTGCCGGGCGCCGCGCCGCCGGCGGCGACATTATCGAGCGTCGCCTTGTAGGCGTCTTGCGCCTCTTTCTTGCGGCCACCGACATCGGCGATCAGCGCCTTGTGGTAACTGACGAAGAGCGTGTACCAATCTGGGCCGTCGAGTTTCTTGAGAGAGGCAAGCGCTTCAGTAGTGTGCCCTTCTCCCTCCTTGGCCCAGGCGGTCATCAGGCCGGTGATGAGCTTGTCGAGGTCGGACTCGAGACTAAGCTTCAGCCAATACTGCGCCCGCGAATAATCCTTCTTGCGAAAGGCATCGACGGCGAGTGCGAGACGCGAGAAACGTTCGATCTCCGGCACCGTCTTCAATTTCTCGGCATAGGGCAGCGCCTCCTCGAAGGAGCCGCGCGCGATCAGGGCAAGCATCAGATTCTGCTGGATGTCCTGGTTGTCGGGGTCGAAGACCAGGGCGCGCTGGTAATAGCCGACCGCAGCGTCGAGATCGTTGTCGGATTCAGCGACCCGGCCCGCAAGATAGGCCCCAGACAGGGAATTCGCCTCCACCTTCGGTGTGGCGTCCGCATAGCCCGGCCCGACCGAGAGGGCGATACCCGCCGAGAGCGCCAGAGCGCCAACCAACATGCGGCCTTTATTCGGCATCGTGTCCCTTCCTGAAGCAGGATGCTATCGCACTGAATCGCATGATGCTCCTATCTGTTTGTTTGGGCGAGATCTTTTCGGAAAACCGGTTCCGCTCTCCCGGATCGTATTCCAAGGTGGCGCCGAACATCTTTCGGAATCAGCCGCCGTTTGAACGGCCAAAGCATGGCCTTTTTAGGATCGAGGTCAATTGGCGGCGCAAACGGTCCCCGAAACGCGGCGCGCCCACCGGCGGATCGGCCTTCCGTCCTCAGGAAACACGATCGATGCAGAAGTCGATCACCTCCAGAAGTGCCGATTTCTGCGGCGTATTTTTCAAGGGCGCCAACGCATCGCGGGCAATTTCGCCGAAATGGCGCGCCCGTCCGACCGTGTCGGCGATCGTCGAATAATGCTTCATGATGCCGATCGCTTTTTCCAGGGCGGCATCGTCGTTCGATCCGCCTTCGATCGCCCTCTTCCAGAACGCCCGCTCCTCGGCGGTCCCGCGCCGATAGCTCAGTATGACCGGCAGCGTCACCTTGCCCTCGCGAAAATCGTCGCCGACATTCTTGCCGAGATCCTTGCTGTTTCCCCCGTAGTCGAGCGCGTCGTCGATAAGCTGGAACGCAAGGCCAAGATTGGTCCCGTAAGAGCGCAATGCCGTGCGTTCCTCCCGCGAAGCGGAAGCGACGATCGGCCCGACTTCGGCCGCGGCGGAGAAAAGAGCGGCCGTCTTGGCCCTTATCACTGCGAGGTACTCGTCTTCCGTCGTCTCCAGATTCTGGGCGGCCGAAAGCTGCATCACCTCGCCTTCGGCGATGACGGAGGCGGCGCTGGAAAGGATATCGAGCGCGTCAAGCGACCCGACGTCGACCATCATGCGAAAAGCCTGGCCGAGGAGGAAATCGCCGACCAGAACACTCGCCTGGTTCCCCCAGATCATACGGGCGGTCTTCCTGCCGCGCCTCAGCGCGCTTTCGTCGACGACGTCGTCATGCAGCAACGTCGCCGTGTGCATGAATTCGACGCTGGTGGCCAGCTTGACGTGGCTCTCACCGCGATAGCCGAACATTTCGGCGGAAGCGAGGGTGAGCATAGGCCTCAGGCGCTTGCCGCCCGACGAAATCAGATGATTGGCGATTTCGGGAATCATCTCCACGTCGGAACCCGCCTTCGAGAGAATGAGTTCGTTGACACGCCGCATACTCGCAGCCGTCAGGTCGACCAGGGGCTGGACCGAGGCCAGTTCTCTTTTGCCTTCATCGAGCGAGACGACAATGCCCAAAATACGCACTCCTGTGATGACCCTCCGAGGGCATCCCATGCACTCGCGAGGCATATGCCCGAAGAGGATCCGGAACCTGTTCTTATTTGGCCTGCGCTCCGGTTGCAACACGCGGCCGATTGGCGCAGCTTCCCGAACAGGATAGAAGCTTTCGACAGCGAAAGCACCACCGAAGAGAAATCATGATCGAACTCATCCGCACCAACGACGCCGTCCTCATTTCCTATGTCGAGGCGCTGATGCGCGATGCGGGCATCACATGCTTCGTCGCC
>SCRB01000671.1 GCA_004299545.1 Rhizobiaceae bacterium | reverse complement strand
GCCGCCGCGAGAACTCTACCGGCGGATATTCCCGAAGCCTCTCCTCGCGGCAAGCAGGCCGGTCAATTTCACCGAGGGGCATCATCCGCCGTCTCTTCTCATCAGCGGAAAATCCGACCTCGTCGTCAGCCCGAAGGAAACGGAGAAACTGGCGACGGCCCTCCGGCGTTCGGGCAACGATGCGGAACTGGTGCTTTATCCGCGTATCGGCCATGTGACGCTGATCGGGACGTTGGCGCCGCCGCTTCGGCAATTTGCCCCGACGCTCCAGGCCGTTTCCGCCTTCGTGCGGCAGGAAAGCCGGAAGAAGGCGCCTTATTGCCACAGATGAGGGCGCCGTCGCGGGGTGGCTTTAGCCGAAAGACGGCTGCGGCAAAACCCGATTCGGCGGTTAAGCGGCCGTTAACCATCTCTTAATAAAACCCGCTCATTCTTGAGCGATCGAATCGGTTTCTTCCTCCTCCCAGGACCGATCGAAATTCGGGCGGTCCCACGACCGCCCTTTTTGTCGGCGCACGGCGCTATCTCCCTATTTCACTAGAGCAATCCCAGCAAAAGTGTGAAGCGGTTTTGCGTCCAGAATTGCGTAAAAACAAAGAGATAGAGCACTTCTCCGATTCAGAGAAAACGGGAAGTGCTCTAGACTCATGATCCCTCCATCTGCCATTTGGAATGGCAAAGAGGAGGTTCACGATGAATTCAGCGAAAGTCGCTATCGTTACGGGTGCGGGAAGCGGCGTCGGCAAGGCCAGTGCCGCCACCCTTGTGAAGAATGGATGGAACGTCGTTTTCACCGGGCGGCGGCTCGATGTTCTCGACGAGGCGGTCGAGGCGGCAAGCGGCGGGAAGGGCAAAGCGCTCGCGATCCGCTGCAACGTTTCCAACCCGGAGGAGGTGGATGCGCTCTTCGACAGGACCGTCAAGGAGTTCGGCCGCGTCGATCTTCTGTTCAACAATGCCGGCCGCGGCCATCCGGCGACCCTGATCGACGAAATCCCGCTCGATATCTGGTTCGACGTGTTGAACGCGAACCTGACCGGATCATTCCTGTGCGCGCGGGCAGCGTTCCGGCAGATGCGGCGGCAGGCACCGATGGGAGGCCGCATCATCAACAACGGCTCGATCTCCGCCTATGCGCCGCGGCCGGGTTCCGTGCCCTATACCACGACCAAGCACGCCATTTCCGGCCTGACGCGGACATTGGCGCTCGACGGGCGTCCCTTCGACATCGCCTGCGGGCAGATCGACATCGGCAACGCGCTGACGGAGATGGGGGCGGCGATGACGAAGGGCGTGCCGCAAGCGGACGGCCAAATCGCCGTCGAGCCCGTGATCGATGTCCAGATCGTCGCCGACGCGGTGCTGCACATGGCCAGCCTGCCGCTCGACGCCAATATATTGTTCATGAACGTGATGGCGACAAAAATGCCCTTTGTCGGGCGCGGCTGAATGCCGATTCGCACGCCGCGGGTCTTGTAGAGCCAAAAATATCTGACTAAAGTCAGAGAATGAATACCGATCAGGTTCGGCAGGTCCGCAGTTTCAACAGGCTGGTGACGCAGCGCGTCGGTGCGCTTCAGGGCAGTTATGTCTCGCGCGGGCGTCCACTGGCGGAGGCGCGGCTCGTCTTCGAGATCGGCACGATGGGTGGCAGCGCAGACGTGCGTGCAATCAGGAACAGGCTTGACCTCGATTCCGGCTATCTCAGCAGGCTTCTGCGTTCGTTGGAGTGCCAGGGCGTTGTCGAGGTGCGGAAGAGTCCGGGTGACGGGCGCGTGCGGGAAGCGGTCCTCACGGCGAAAGGCGTAAAAGAATACCGCACCTATGATGTCCGTTCCGATCGTCTCGCGGCGGAAATTCTGGAACCTCTCGGCACGGAGCAGCGCGAGAGGCTCGTCGCGGCGATGGCGGTGGTCGAAAAGCTGATGCGGATCGCGGGATTGGCGATTGCGGTCGAGCGGCGGGGACGCACGCTGGTGCCTGGAAAGCTATTTCCGCGAACTGGCGAAGCGTTTCGACGCCGGGTTCGATCCGGCGAACGGCAATATGCTGACCGAGGCCGAGATGACGCCGCCTGCCGGTTGGCTGCTCGTCGCGAGGCTGGACGGCGCCCCGGTCGGCTGCGGCGTCCTGAAGCGGCTGGATAAGGCGGCGGGCGAGATCAAGCGTGTCTGGACCGCACCATCCGTTCGCGGCCTCGGCGTCGCGAGCAGGCTGATGGACCGGCTGGAGGCTTTGGCGGTGGAGCAGGGGTTCGGGGCCGTCAAGCTCGACACCAACAAGACACTGACCGAGGCGCGCCAACTCTACCTCAAGCGCGGTTATGGCGAGATCGCCCGCTATAACGACAACCCCTACGCCCATTACTGGTTCGAGAAGCGTCTTCCGTAGAGCATTTCCCGTTTTCCCTGAATCGGAGAAGTGCTCTATCTCATTGTTTTTACGCAATTCCGGACGCAAAACCGCTTCACGCTTTTGCTGGAATTGCTCCTGCGCGAGAACGCGCGGAATTGGACGTCAGCCGTCGAGCGCAGCGCTTTTGCGGTAATGCAGGACGGGCCGGATTTCATAGACCGCTGTCGGATTGACCCGGGCGAGGTCGCGTGCCGCCGCGACCGCCTCCTCCTGCGTTTCGAAATCCATGACGTAAAAGCCGAGGAATTGCTCCTTGGTTTCGGCGAATGGCCCGTCCATGACCATCCCTTCGCCCACCCCTCTCAACGTAACCGCATCTTTCGTCGCGCCGAGGCGGGCGGCCGGACCCAGATGGCCTGCCTCTGCCAGTCGCTCATGGACGCGCTCGAGATCCGCCATCAGGGCGGCGTCTTCCTCCGCGGTCATGGAGCTTATCTCTTCCTCTACGTGATAGGCCAGGATTGCATAGAGCATCGTGTCG
>SCRB01000069.1 GCA_004299545.1 Rhizobiaceae bacterium | reverse complement strand
GATGCCGGTTAAAGGACGCCGATCTCGACCGCTCCACCGGCGTCGCCGGCCTCCACAGAAAGCGCGTTGCGCAAAGGCAGCCCGAAACGCCGCGCCTCGATCTCGAATGCATCGCCCGGCGCGACGCTTATGCCATCGGCGAAGGAAAGCGTCGCGGTGCCGAACATATGGACGTGGATGTCACCGGGAACACGGAAGATATCATATTTGAAGTGATGGTGCTCGAGATTGGCGATGGTGTGCGACATGTTCTCCTCGCCGGAGAGGAACGGCTTTTCCCACACCGTCTTTCCGGCCCGGAGGATACGCGAGGTGCCCTCAATGTCGCGGGGCAGCGCACCGACAAGGATTTCCGGGCCGAAGGACGCGGAACGCAGCTTGGAATGGGCGAGATAAAGATAATTGCGCCTCTCCATCACATGGTCCGAGCATTCGTTCGACAATGCGAAGCCGACGCGGAACGGCTTGCCCGAAGGCGAGATGACGTAGATGCCGGCGATCTCGGGCTCCTCGCCCGCATCCTCGGCGAAGGGCGGGCTGACGATCGCCTTGCCGGGTGCGGTCACGGCATTGCCGTTGCCCTTGTAGAACCATTCGGGCTGCACGCCGACGGCGCCCGGCGCCGGTTTGCCCGCTTCAAGGCCCATGCGGAACATCTTCATCGAATCCGTCAGGGTCTCTTCCGCTGCGCCCGTCGCCTTCTGGTGCATCGCATCGCGACTGGCGGCCGAGCCGAGATGGGTAAGGCCTGTCCCCGTCAGATGCAGATGAGCGGGATCGTCGTGACGGATAGGCGAAAGCAAACGGCCTTCGGCATAGGCTTTCTCAAGATCGACCGTATCACCGAACCCATGGGACGCGATTGCCGCCGAAAGGCCTGCGCCGGCTTCGAGCGCCTCCAGCGCCAGCGCGTAGACGCTTTCGGCATCGCGAACGAGGCGGGCCTGACCATCGGCACCTTCCCGCACGGCCACGCCGATACGATTGGCTCCCAGATCGACTTGCGAGATCAACACGTCTTTTCCCTCCTATTGAAGGTCGATTGGTCGGGAATCAGCGGGACGAAGACCGACGCATGGAGGTCCCGTGTTTCCCACTCTTGATCTTTAACGCCTCGGATGAAGGGGATGCAAATGCCGGAATCGGTCTTTCGCGAAACGATCCCCGCACGCATTTGCCGACACCCGCCAACTTACGGCTTGCGTAGTGCTGCCGATGTCGATTTTTATATGCGTTCCGACAGTCGCCCGCGACCTGCAGGGGGCAGGGACAAAAGAGGGCGAACAGAGAGAGGGTGAACATCATGAAGAAAATCCTGACGCTTGTCGCTGCCGCGGCGTTGGCCAGTACAGCAGCCAGCGCCGCCATGGCGGCGAAATGGGACATGCCGATGGCCTATCCCGCCAGCAACTTCCATTCGGAAAACGGCGTCGCCTTTGCCAAATGCGTGGCCGACGGCACAAGCGGCAAGCTCGATATCGTGGTGCATGCGGGCGGCTCGCTCTTCGCCGGCAACGATATCAAGCGCGCCGTGCAAACCGGCCAGGCGCCGATCGGCGAGCGGCTGATCTCCGCGCAAGCGAACGAGAACCCGCTTTTCGGCATCGACTCCATTCCTTTCCTGGCGACCTCCTTCGAGCAGTCGGAAAAGCTTTGGAAGGCCGCCAGGCCAGCGATGGTCAAACTGCTCGCCAGCCAGAACCTCGTCTACGTCTACGCTGTGCCGTGGCCGCCTCAGGGCCTCTACACGAAAAAGGCTGTCGAGTCGGCCGCCGATCTCAAGGGCGTCAAGTTCCGCGCCTATAATGCGGCGACCGCCCGCATCGCCCAGCTTGCCGGCATGGTGCCGGTGCAGATCGAGGCAGCGGACCTCAGCCAGGCGCTGGCGACCGGCGTTGTCGACAGCTTCATCTCGTCGGGCTCGACGGGCGTCGATTCCAAGGTGTGGGAGAGCCTCGGCTATTTCTACAACGTCCAGGCCTGGCTGCCGCGCAACATCGTCTTCGCCAACAAGGACGCCTTCGACGCGCTCGACAAGGCAACGCAGAAGGTGGTGGCGGATTGCGGCGACAAGGCCGCCGCCAACGGGCTCGCCAAATCGGAGGAACTTTCCGGCGGCTATCTCAAGACGCTGGCCGCTCACGGCATGAAAGTCCAGGATCCGAGCCCCGAACTGAAGAAGCAGTTCGAAGCCTTCGGCAAGACGATGACCAAGGAATGGCTGCAAAAAGCCGGCCCTGAAGGCAAGGCGATCATCGACGCCTACGAGGCCAAATAGAATATGAGGGCGGCTTCAAGCGCCGCCCTCCCATGTCGAACCTCCGGCTGAGAGATAGAGG
>SCRB01000670.1 GCA_004299545.1 Rhizobiaceae bacterium | reverse complement strand
AGCAGGAGGCGTGACTCCAAGGACGGCGAGGAACTGCTTTATATCGAGGATTTCGACGGTCTGGCGGCGCTCGTCCAACTGGGCGTCGTCGAGGTCCACATATGGGGATCGACGATCGAGGCCCTGGAAACGCCCGACCAGATCATCTTCGATCTCGATCCGGACGAAGGCCTCGCCATCGAAGACGTGCAGAAGGCGACGCTCGCCATTCGCGGGCGGCTCGAGGAACTCGGCATGCCGAGCTTAGTCAAGACATCCGGTGGCAAGGGCTTTCATGTCGCGGTGCCGCTGAAGCCGAAGGCCGATTGGGACAGGGTGAAGGCATTCGCCCATGATTTCGCCAAGGCCATGGAGCAAGCGGAGCCGGACCGCTACACGGCGACACTGTCGAAAAGCGCCCGCAAGGGCCGCATCTTCATCGATTATCTCAGGAACGGACGCGGCTCGACGACGGTCGTCGCCTATTCCAGTCGCGGCAATCCCGACGGCACGGTGTCGATGCCGATCGAATGGGACATGGTGGCGAAAACCGTGCCCGCCGCATTCAGGATCGGTGAGCCCACGGCTCGCAAAAAGGTCGAAAAGCTTGATAGCTGGCAGGATTTCTTCAAGCAGGGCTTCCTGCTGCGCTGATTTCAGATGATCCGCCAGAAAGGCGGACGCTCTCCTTCACCCCAACAAGCTCTTCACGATCGCGCTTGCCTTGCCGAAATCCATCTGGCCGGCATGCTTCTCGCGCAACCGGGCGATCACCTTGCCCATGTCCTTCATGCTCGCGGCGCCGGTTTCGCTCACTGCAGCCTGGGCAGCCACGCGGATTTCCGCTTCGTCCATCTGTTTCGGCATGAAATTGCGGATGACGGCGATCTCGCCGCGCTCCTTCGCCGCAAGTTCCGGTCGCTTGCCGGCCTCGAAGGCGGCGGCGGATTCCTCGCGCTGCTTCACCATCTTCGCCAGAACCTGCAGCACGTCCTCGTCGCTCGCCGGCGGTTTGCCGGCGCCGCGATTCTCGATGTCGCGCTGCTGGATCGCCGCACGCATCATGCGCAGCGTGGACACCTCGTCCGCCGCCTTCGCCTTCAACGCGTTCTTCAGCGCTTCCTCTATTCCACCGCGCAGCGCCATGGCATTCTCCCGGTTCGGGCTCCTGTTTTGGGCTTGACAATGTCGGCGCGGCTGTTGACCGCACCTCCAGCCTCGCTTATTGATCGCCGTCTTAGCGAATATCATGTGACTATGCACGGAATTTGCGGACCTCGCGTGTTCCGCCGGAGGCGGTTCGCGCGCGCACGCCGTTTACCGCAAAGGAGATCCCCATGGCGAGCACCGCCCCCTGGACCACGAACAAACCGACCGGCCTCGTCGTGCTGGCAAACGGAACCGTGATCGAGGGCCGAGGCGTCGGGGCGACGGGGAGCGCGGTCGGCGAGATCTGCTTCAATACGGCGCTGACCGGCTATGAGGAAATCCTGACGGACCCCTCCTATACAGGCCAGATCGTAACCTTCACCTTCCCCCATATCGGCAATGTCGGCGCCAACGAAGAAGACATCGAGGACCTGCACCCGGCGGCGCGCGCGGGCGCGATTGGCGCCATCTTCCGCGCCGGCATCACCGATCCGTCGAACTACCGGTCCGAGGGCGGGCTCGATCATTGGCTCAGGCGCCGCGG
>SCRB01000669.1 GCA_004299545.1 Rhizobiaceae bacterium | reverse complement strand
AGTTCGTCCTGAATTTCGAGGAAGGCGGCGAGAACTGCGTGCTCCACGGAGACGCGGCGTCGGAAGCTTTCCTGTCCGAGGTGGTCGGCGCCGCGCAATGGCCGGGCCAGCGCCACTGGAACATGGAATCGATCTATGAATACGGGCCGCGCGCCGGCTTCTGGCGCATGCACCGCCTTTTTACCGGCGCCGGCGTGCCGGTCACGATCTACGGTGTCGCGACGGCGCTTGCCCGCGCGCCGGACCAGGTCACGGCGATGCAGGAAGCTGGGTGGGAGATCGCCTCGCACGGCTATAAATGGGTCGAGTTCAAGGATGCAGAGCCGCAATTCGAGCGCGAGGAGATCGCCAAGGCCGTCCGCCTGCACATGGAAGTCACCGGCGAGAGGCCGCTCGGCTATTATTACGGCCGCTGTTCTGTCAACACCGTCCGTCTCGCGGCGGAAGAAGGCGGCTTCGACTACGTCTCCGATACCTATGACGACGATTTGCCCTATTGGCTCGACCATGACGGCCACGGCAACCCGATCCCGCCGCAACTTGTCATTCCTTATACGCTTGACGCCAACGACATGCGTTTCGCCACGCCCCAGGGCTTTAATTCCGGCGACCAGTTCTTCTGCTATCTGAAGGACAGCTTCGACGCGCTTTATGCCGAAGGCAAGGCCGGCCGGCCGAAGATGATGTCGATCGGTCTCCACAATCGCCTCATCGGCAGGCCGGGCCGCGCGGCGGCGCTGAAGCGCTTCGTCGATTACGTGAAAGGCCATGACAAGGTCTGGATCGCACGGCGTATCGATATCGCCCGCCACTGGAAGGAGAAGCATCCCTACAGGCCGCAGGCCCTTCGCCCCTCGCGCATGGACCGCGCCGACTTCGTCCGGCATTTCGGCGGCGTTTTCGAGCATTCGTCCTGGATCGCCGAACGCGCCTTTGAACTGGAACTGGGGCCGGCGCATGACAGCGCCGGCGGATTGCACAACGCGCTGTGCCGGGTTTTCCGGACGGCGGGCGAGGAAGAACGGCTCGGAGTCCTCAAGGCGCATCCCGATCTTGCGGGAAAGCTGGCAGAGGCGAAGCGCCTGACGGAAGAGTCGGCGAAGGAGCAGGCTTCGGCAGGCCTCGACGCGCTGACCGATGCAGAGCGGGAAACCTTTACCCGGCTCAATGCCGGCTACACGGAAAAATTCGGCTTTCCCTTCATCATCGCCGTGAAGGGCAGGACGAAAGCCGACATCCTCACCGCCTTCCGGGAACGAGCCGCAAACAGTCGTGACGAGGAATTCAGGACGGCCTGCCGCCAGGTCGAGCGCATCGCGCTTTTGAGATTGAAGGAAATGCTTCCCGCATGAGGAGGATCAGATGACGGCTCGCTCCTATTACGCACCCGAGGGCGGGCTCCCGCCGCAAACCGAGCTTCTGACGGGTCGCGCCGTCTTCACGGAAGCTTATGCGGTGATCCCCAAGGGCACGATGCGCGACATCGTCACGAGTTTCCTGCCCTTCTGGGAAAAGACTCGTGCCTGGGTCATCGCGCGGCCGCTTTCGGGTTTCGCCGAAACCTTCTCGCAATACATCATGGAGGTCCAGGCGGGCGGTGGCAGTGACCGTCCGGAGACGGACAAGACCGCCGAGGCCGTGCTTTTCGTGGTCGGCGGCGCGCTCACCATCACACTGAAAGGCGAGCGTCACGAGATGGAGGCCGGCGGCTACGCCTTCATTCCTCCCGCCAGCGAATGGAGCCTACGCAATAACGGCGCCACGCCGGCGCGCTTCCACTGGATCCGCAAGGCCTATGAAAAGGTCGAGGGGATCGATTGTCCCGACGCTGTCTTCGTCAACGAGAGGGATGTCGCGCCCATTCCGATGCCCGACACGGAGGGCAAATGGGCGACGACAAGGTTCGTCGATCCGGCGGACATGCGCCACGACATGCACGTCACGATCGTCACTATCGAGCCCGGCGCCGTGATCCCCTTTGCCGAAACCCATGTGATGGAACACGGGCTTTACGTGTTGCAGGGCAAGGCGGTGTACAGGCTGAACCAGGACTGGGTCGAGGTCGAGGCGGGCGACTATATGTGGCTGCGCGCTTTC
Organism: Rhizobiaceae bacterium; assembly: GCA_004299545.1. GTDB lineage: Bacteria > Pseudomonadota > Alphaproteobacteria > Rhizobiales > Rhizobiaceae > Mesorhizobium_L. The sequence goes on along the minus strand of SCRB01000669.1, from coordinate 2,579 downwards.
TGCCCGCAGGCCTGCTATGCCGGCGGCCCCGGCAGCTTCCGCTACCTGCTCTACAAGGACGTCAACCGGCACATGAAGTTGGGGACAGGGCGAACTGGATGATGCGGATCAGCACCCTAACTGCGGCTCCCCTCACCCGCGAAGCCTTCGCGCCCTTCGGCGAGGTGATCGAAGCGGCAGGTGCGCACCACTTTCCGATCAACAACGGGAGATGCGAGCGCTATCACGATCTCGCCCGCGTCGAAGCGACGGGAGAAAATGCCCGGGTCCTCATCAATCTCTTCCATGGCACGCCCTACGCCTTGCCGCTCCGGCTCGATATGGTCGAGCGTCACCCCCTCGGCAGCCAGGCCTTCTATCCATTGTCGACGCAGCCGTTCTTCGTTGTCGTCTGCGCAGATGAAGCCGGCAAACCCGGCGCGCCCCGCGCCTTCGTCACCGCGCCCGGCCAGGGCGTGAACTACCATCGGAACGTTTGGCACGGTGTCCTGACGCCGATCGGGCTTCCTCAAGATTTCATCGTCGTTGACCGTGGCGGCGACGGCGTCAATCTCGAGGAATTTTTCTTTGACGATCCCTGGGAAATCCATCTTCCGGCATCGAATTGAGCATGGCCGAAACCTCCCTCATCGATCGCCTTTTCGACGTCATCGAGCATGACATCGTGCCGAGGACTGCGGCAGGCGTGAAGAAGGGCAACAAGCTGTTCGGCGCGGCGATCCTCAGAAAGTCCGATCTTTCCATCGTCGTCGCGGAAACCAACAACGAAACCGAAAATCCGCTCTGGCACGGCGAGGTCCATGCGCTGAAGCGCTTCTACGAGCTACCGAAAGCCGACCGCCCCGAGACGAAGGATTGCATCTTCCTCGCCACGCACGAACCCTGTTCGCTCTGCCTCTCGGCCATCACCTGGACCGGCTTCGACAATTTCTATTATCTCTTCAGCCATGAGGATTCGCGCGACAGCTTTGCCATTCCCCATGATCTCCGGATCCTGAAGGAGGTCTTCCGTCTCGATCCCGGCGGCTACAACGCCGAAAACGCTTATTGGAAGAGCTTTGCCCTGTGCAAGCTGGCACGCGAAACACCGGATAGCGAGCGGCTCGGCAAGCGTATCGACCGTCTGTCCCTGCTCTATGAAGAGCTTTCCGAAACCTACCAGTCCGGCAAGGGCGGGAACGACATCCCGCTCGCCTGACAACCGGTCCTTCGGCCGAAAGATCGGGTGCGCAATCCGCCAAGCATGTGGAAACCGTTGTTTTCGCAATGAATTAAGAGAAACCGGCTTGCGCCGCGCCCCTGACGGTATAGTGTCGGGGCAATTGGGTTCGATTGGTTTCCCCGACGATTTCCCATTGGTCCAAAGGCGCACATCATTTACGCCACGGAATGTCGCATTCTGCTCGTTGCAGGGGGGTGATTCCCGTCAATATCGGGATAACAATGCCGTAATAACGGTTGAATAACAGAGTGAGGAACAACATGTCGCAGGAACTGGAATATCTCAGCCGTCGGGTCGCTCAGGGCAAGCTCAGCCGCCGCGATTTCCTGGGGCGCGCGGCGGCCCTCGGCGTCGCGGCCGCTACCGCTAATTCGCTTCTTTCGACCGCCGTCCTGGCAGCCGGGCCGGTCGCGGGCGGCACGCTGAAGGCGGGTTTGCAGGGCGGTGAATCCACCAACGTGCTCGATCCGGCCCTCGACCTCAGCCAGGTCAATTTCAATTTCTCCAAATGCTGGGGCGAACTGCTGGTCGATACGAATCCGGACAACAGCATCGACTATCACATCGCCGAAAAAATCGAGTCCAACAAGGACGCCACCGTCTGGACGATGAAAATCCGCAAGGATGTGGAGTTCCACACCGGTAAGACCGTGACGCCGGCCGACGTCGTCGCCACGCTCGAGCGCCATGCGGACAAGAAGTCGAAATCCGCCGCGCTCGGTATCCTGCAAGGCATTTCCTCGATGAAGACGGACGGCGATTCGGTCGTCGTGACACTGAAAGACGCCAACGCCGACTTCCCCTACCTGATGGCGGATTACCACCTCGTCATCCAGCCGAACGGCGGCAAGGACAATCCCAATGCCGGCATCAGCGCCGGCCCCTATAAAGTCGCGGTCAACGAACCGGGCGTCCGCTACGGCGGCGAGAAATTCAAGAACTACTGGCGCGGCGACAAGCTCGGCCATGCGAACCAGGTCGAGATCATCGTCATCAACGACGCGACGGCGCGCACGGCCGCGCTGCAAAGCGGCCAGGTCCATATGATTAACCGTGTCGAACCGAAGATCGTCGATCTGGTCAAGCGTATTCCGCACGTGACGATCCAGAACACCTCCGGCCGCGGCTTCTATCCGTTCAACATGTTCTGCGACACGCCTCCTTTCGACAACAACGATCTCAGGATGGCGCTCAAGCTGGCGATGGACCGCAAGCAGATGCTGCAGACGGTTCTGAGAGGGTATGGCTCCCTCGGCAACGATTTTCCGATCAACGATGCCTATCCGCTGTTCCCGGAGGGCATCCCCCAACGCGAATTCGACGAGGACCAGGCCAAGCACTACTACAAGAAATCCGG
>SCRB01000668.1 GCA_004299545.1 Rhizobiaceae bacterium | reverse complement strand
GCATGACCATGCGCTCGACTCCCGGCTCCGTGAGCGCCTGTTCGGCCTCTTTTCCTCCGACGCGGGCGAGCAGGCTGGCATTTCTCCGCGCGGCCACGGCCATATTGCCGTTCACCATGAAGCATATGCCGCCGAACATCGGTTTCTCAACGACGCCCTTATTTGCAGCAGATCCCTCGTTTGCAGCAAGGCCCTGGTTTGCAGCAAGGATGGAACGGATGCGCTGGGCAAGCTCGGCGTTCATGGAAACCACGACCTGAGGCTTCATTTTCCGCTGAGAATATGGCAGGGACGCTGAGAACAGGCAACTTCCGCAGACAATGGCCGGCACCGAACACGACCGCATTCTCATGACCGGAGGGCCGGCGATCGTTCTGGTCGAGCCGCAGCTCGGCGAGAATATCGGCATGGTCGCGCGCGCCATGGCGAATTTCGGCCTGTCGGAACTCCGCCTCGTCAAGCCCCGCGACGGCTGGCCGAGCGAAAAGGCAAGGGCGGCTGCGAGCCGCGCCGACCATGTCATCGACAATGTCGCCGTCTTTGACGATCTGTCTTCGGCGATTGCCGATCTCACTTTCGTCTTCGCCACGACGGCGCGGACGCGCGACAATTTCAAGCCGGTGAGAGGACCCGTCGAAGCGGGCAGGGCGCTTCGCACCCGCTTTATAGCGGGACAGAAGACCGGAATCCTGTTCGGGCGGGAACGCTTCGGGCTCGATAACGAAGAGGTCGGCCTTGCCGACGAGATCGTCACCTTTCCGGTCAATCCCGCCTTCGCATCGCTCAACATTGCCCAGGCCGTGCTTCTCATGGCCTATGAGTGGATGAAGTCCGGCCTTGAAAGCGAAACGCAGACAGCTTTCACCGGACCTGAAATGCGGCCTGCCGAAAAGGCGGACCTGATGGGCCTCTTCAACCATCTGGAAGAAGCGCTCGAAGTGCGCGGCTATTTCCGTCCCGCCGCCAAAAAGCCGAAGATGGTCGACAATCTCCGCGCCGTCCTGACGCGGCCGGGTTTCGCCGGGGCGGAAATCAAGGTCTTGCGTGGCGTCGTCGCCTCGCTCGATTATTTCTCGCCGAAGGAGCCGCGCGGTGCCGGTTATCCGCAGCGCAAGGCCAGGGCGGATCAGGCGACGCGTGACGACGAAGGACGGCCTTCGAGCGTCGCTTCGCGAACGCCTCGGAATGAAAGGCAGGGCGGCAGCGGCGATGAATGAACCACCGATCATGGTCTTCGATTCGGGCGTCGGCGGCCTCACCGTCTTGCGCGAGGCGCGCGTGCTGATGCCCGACCGGCGCTTCATCTATGTGGCGGACGATGCCGCCTTTCCTTATGGCGCTTGGGAAGAGCCGGCACTCGGCAAACACATCATCGGGCTTTTCAACGGCCTGATCGAACGTTTTCGCCCGGTGCTTTCCATCATCGCCTGCAACACGGCCTCGACGCTGGTGATCGATGCGCTCCGGAAGGTTTTTCCGGATGAGACATTCGTCGGCACCGTCCCGGCGATCAAGCCGGCGGCGGAACGCACCCGCTCAGGCATCGTCTCCGTTCTGGCGACGCCCGGCACGGTGAAGCGGCAATATACGCGCGACCTCATCCGCCAATGGGCGACGAAGTGCCATGTCCGCCTTGTCGGTTCCGACCGGCTGGCGGCGCTTGCCGAAACCTATATGCGCGACGGCTTTGTCGACGAGGAGGTCGTGCGTGCTGAAATATCGCCCTGTTTCGTCGAATTGGAGGGCAGGAGCACCGACATCGTCGTGCTTGCCTGCACGCATTATCCCTTTCTGGTCAACCGCATGCGCAAGACCGCTCCATGGCCTGTGGACTGGATCGATCCGGCTGAGGCGATCGCCCGGCGCGCGCTGTCGCTTCTGCCGCCAAGCCGGCAAGCGGCGCCTGCCCGCACGGAGGATTGTGCGCTTTTCACCTCGGGCAAGGCGGATTTCGCAACGCGACGCCTGATGCACGGTTTCGGCTTGACGGCCCTTTGAAGGGTGGAACAGAGCGTTTGCGAACGAGTTCTCCTTGCGTAGCGAACAAGGAGAAAGCCGATGCCCGCGAAATCGAAGGCCCAGCAGATGGCAGCCGGCGCCGCCCTATCGGCCAAGCGCGGTGAAACCAGGAGAAGCGAACTCAAGGGCGCGTCGAAGGAGATGTACGAATCCATGAGCGAAAAGCAGCTGGAGGATTTTGCTTCGACCAAGCGCAAGGGAAAACCCGGGCACGCCAGCAAAGATTGACATCAAGAATCGGAATGCGCACGCCGCAGCCGCAGCCTACGATGCTCCCGAAAAAGCGGAGAGCATCGAATGGAAATCGAGGATAGGATCGCGTCGCTCGGATGGGACGCGATCAAAAACGATCTGGACGCCTTCGGCGTGGCGCCTGTCGGACAATTGCTGGATGCGGAAGCATGCCGGGCCTTAAAGGCGCTCTATCCTGACGACGCGCGCTTCCGCAGCCATATCGTCATGGCGCGGCACGGCTTCGGGCAGGGCGAATACAAATATTTCGCCCGGCCCCTGCCGGAAATCGTGGAGCGGCTGCGGCATGCCTTCTATCCGCTGCTCGCGCCTGTCGCGAACGAATGGCATCGCCGCATGGGCATCGAAGAGCGCTTCCCCGCTACGCTCGACGCATTTCTCGATGCCTGTCATCGCGATGGCCAGCAGCGCCCGACGCCCCTCCTGCTGAAATACGGGCCGGGTGATTACAATTGCCTGCACCAGGATATCTACGGAAAGCATGTTTTTCCGATCCAGCTGGTCGTCCTGCTCAGCGATCCCGAAGTGGATTTTTCCGGTGGCGAGTTCGTCATGACCGAGCAGCGGCCGCGCATGCAGTCACGGGCCGAAGTGGTGCCGCTTGGCATGGGCGAGGGGGCTCTTTTCGCCGTGTGCGACCGGCCGCGCCAAGGCGCGCGCGGCGATTATCGCGTCAGGATGCGGCATGGCGTCAGCCGGATACGAGCGGGAGAGCGCGCGACGCTTGGCGTCATCTTCCACGACGCGGCCTAAGGCCTGTTGAGATTCAGGATTGAACGAAGCCGCTGACGCGGCATTTGGTGGGACGATTTGCGGGTGACGCTTCTGTTTTGAAGGATTGCGGCTGTTGAAGCGCAATCTTGAGAACA
>SCRB01000667.1 GCA_004299545.1 Rhizobiaceae bacterium | reverse complement strand
CGCGATGGGCGGCGCCATGTGGGCCGGCTATCAGGGGTTGATCTCGGGAACGCTCGGTTCGGAGATGCTGATCCTCGTCTTCATCGTCGTCATCATCGGCGGACTGGGATCGATAGAGGGGTCGCTCTTGGGCGCGGTTCTGGTCGGGCTGCTTGGTAATTACGTTGCCTTCCTCGTGCCGAAAATGTCGCTCGCCTCCAACATGCTGCTGATGATGGCGGTGCTCTTGTGGCGGCCCTATGGCTTGAGACCGGCGGTGACGAGATGACCGCCTCTCTCCGCCCCTTTGCCCACGGCCGGTTGATTGTCCATGCCGTTGTCGGGCTGATCGGCCTGGCGCTTTTGTTTGCGCCTTTTCTCTTCCACGATTTCCGCGCGCAGGAAGTGGCGGCGCGCATCTGCGTCTTCGTCGTTCTGGTCGCGAGCTACGACCTCCTGATCGGCTATACCGGCATCGTTTCTTTCGCCCACACCATGTTCTTCGGTCTCGGCGCCTATGGAACGGCGATCGCGCTGAGGGGCATGGGGCCAAGCTTCGGCGCCATTCTCGTCGGCGGCCTTGCAGGCGTGGCGGCGGCGCTCGTGCTCGCGTTCCTGATCGGCCTCTTGTCGCTCAGGGTGAAATCGATTTTCTTCGCCATGGTCACGCTTGCCGCGGCTTCGGTCATGCTGGTGCTGGCGAGCCAGCTTTCGGACCTGACCGGCGGCGAGGACGGCCTGACCTATTCCGTGCCGCATCTTTTCGCGCCGTCGATGAAGTTCCTGGCCGATGCCGACGGCCATGTGGTGAAGCTGTTCGGCACAGCGCTCAATGGCAGGCTTGCCGTCTATTATTTCGTCTTCGTTGCCTCGTTCCTGCTTTTCCTGCTGATGCTGCGGATCGTCGCCTCGCCCATGGGCACGGTGCTGGAGGCGATCCGCGAGAACGAGATGCGCGCCGAGGCGATCGGCTATCGCGTCGTTGCTTACCGCACCTCGATCTTCTGCATCGCGGCGGTCATCGCGGCCCTCGCCGGCGTTCTGAGGGCGGTGTGGCTGAAATATACCGGCCCCGACGTGGCGCTCTCTTTCTCCATCATGGTCGACATATTGCTGATGGTGGTCATCGGCGGCATGGGGACGACGATCGGTTCCGTCATCGGCGTCGCGGTGATGACGCTTGCGCAATTCTACCTGAAGGACGTCATGGAGGCGGTCGCTTCCGCCACCGGCGCCGTGCCGCTCCTGCCGAAGCTGTTCGATCCCGACCGCTGGCTGCTGTGGCTCGGCCTGCTCTTCATCCTTCTCGTCTATTTCTTCCCGGCGGGAATCGCCGGGACGCTCATGGGAAAAGGAAAACGCCGATGAACGGCCCTCGCTCGACCTATATCAACGCCGCCGGCCATGAGATGCACATCACCGAATGGGGCGATCCGCAGAACCCGGCACTGGTCATGTGGCACGGCCTTGCCCGCACCGGCCGCGACTTCGACGAAGCGGCGGAGGCGCTGTCCGACACTTACTTCGTCCTTTGTCCCGATACGCTCGGCCGCGGGCTTTCGGCCTGGGCCAGGAACCCCGAAGCCGATTATTCCTATCGCACCTATGGTGATATGGCGCTCGCAATGCTCGGCCGCTATCGTATCCGCCAACTGCGCTGGATTGGTACGTCAATGGGTGGGTTGCTAGGGGTCACGCTCGCCGGCGGCAGGCTGAGGGAGCGCGTCAGCCATCTCGTCATCAACGATATCGGCCCTGAAATCCAGACGGAGGGCATAGGCCGCATCGCCGATTATGTCGCCCACCCGCCCGTCTATGACACGGTCGGCGAAATGGAGGCGTGGCTGAGGACGAATTACGCCCAGTTCGGCGCCAACAGCGAGGCCTTCTGGCGGAGGATGACGGATACGTCGGTGCGTCGCACCGAAACCGGTCGCGTCACAATCCATTACGACCCGAAAATCGCCGAACAGCTAAGCCGCCCCGAGGAAGGACTCGACCTCTGGAAAGCCTACGACGCCATCGGCGCCAGGACGCTCATTCTTCGTGGTGCAATCTCGGACGTGCTGGCGCCGGCGGTAGCGGAGAAGATGCAGAAGCGGGGGCCGAAGCCGGCGTTCGAAGTGCTTCCCGGCTACGGCCATGCACCCACCATCACGAGCGCCTATGAACTGGCGCTCGTGAGGCAATTTCTCGCGTCCTGACCTCAGGGGCAGAACCAGACGGGGCCGACGACGATGCAGCCGCGCGTTTGCCAGTCGCGCGGACGGCGGTGATAGCGGTGCCAGCCATTGGGAGCGGACCGGTAATGATGGCCGGGCCTGTAGCGCCTGTCGTGGTCGCGATGATGGCGATGCGACGGCCGCATGTGATGCGATCTGTCGCGATGCGACTGCGAATGATGGTGTTCGCTCCGGCGGTTGTGGTCGTTATGCCGCGGCTGGGCAAAGGCAACCGGAATAGCGACCACCGAAGCGATCACCAGCGATAGAATGAATTTCAGCATATGACCCTCTCGCTCGATCAATGAAGATAAACAAATATTGCGAATGTGGGTAACGTCTTGCGTGTGGATCGGTTCCTAGTGGTTTGTTTCCAACATTTGTGCTCTGGGCTGATACAGATGGGATGCAAATGTTGGAAACAAACCACTAGATTGACAAAAACCCTGCCCGGGCGAAAACCGGGCGGGGTTTTGCGTTTCAGTGCTGACAAGCCGGTCAGCCGAAGCTAGCGCGCTCGTGCATGAGATCGCAGAAATCGCGTATGGCGATGGTTTCGCCGCTGTCGTCTTTCAGGACAGCGGCCCATTTCGGCCGGGCTGTGCCCGGTTCGTCGATCGCTTCTTCCTTCGCATAATGGAGAAGCTGGTCGATCGCGGCCTTGTTGTCGGGCAGATCCATCTCTCCGAGGTCCGAATTGATGCGCTCCCTGAGAATGGCAAAGGAGTATCTAGGCATGCGTATTTTCCATCTTTCTTGAATCGGACGCAGAGATAGGCATTAAAGCGGGCAATGTTTAGTTCGCCGCCTAAAAAATTTCGTGATTTGTAGTTGATCAGCCTCCGCTGCCGAATCAGCGGAGCGCGATATCGCGGAAGCTGCGGTTGTAGATCCAGATGTAGCC
>SCRB01000666.1 GCA_004299545.1 Rhizobiaceae bacterium | reverse complement strand
GCGGCACCGCCGCCTGGCAAAGCAGGAACGCACCCTTCACGTGGACGCGATAAACGGCCTCGAAAACATCTTCGGGGTAATCCGCTATCGGCGCGACGGTGCCGAAATTGCCGGCGTTACTGACCACCACGTCAAGGCCGCCGAAAGCCGCGATGGCTCCATCGACCATCCGCGCCGTGTCGCTGCGGTTCGTCACGTCGCCGGCGACCACAGCGACCCTGCCGAGCGCGAGGGTCGCACCGACCGCGTCAAGCCGATGCCGATCAAGATCGGCCAGGAGAACGTTTGCTCCATGTTCAACGAAAAGGCGCGCCATCGCCTCTCCGAGACTGCCCGCGCCCCCGGTGATAAGACAGGCCTTGCCGGCAAGATGCTGCATCCTTCCCTCCGCCCGCTCGAAGAGGCTGGCAAAATAGTTTGATATAAAACTAAGTTGCTCAATCTAGGCCTGGGTTATATGATCGGCAAGGAGTTTGAAAAATCCGGAAAAGAATGTGAGCGAAACGATCGGAAAGGCGGCGGACGCCGGCAATGCCGGGACCACAAGCGATCGTGAGATCCATCTCGGCCCACTCGAAAACTATATCGGCTTCTACCTGCGGCTGGCGCAGAATGCTTCCTTCAAGGCTTTCAAGCGGCATACCGGCGAGGGCGATCTCAGGCCCGGCTGGTTCGCCATCCTCAGCCTGATCGGCGGCAATCCCGGCATAACGCCGATTGCGCTTTCGCGGGCAAGCGGCCGTGACAAATCGACGATAACGCCGGTCCTGCGCGACCTGATGCGCTTTCACCTGATTGCACGCGAATCCGTTCCAGGCGACCGGCGCAGCTATGCGCTCTCCCTGACGCCGGCCGGCAAGGAGAAACTCGCACGGCTTTCGGAACATGCTGCGCGCCATGATGCCGAACTCGATGCCCTCGTCGGCGGCCGCAAAGCCGAACTGCTCGCACTGCTGCGCCGCATCGCCGCGGAAATCGACTGAACATCACGGATCGGACCTCTCATGGACACCGCCAGCACGGCTTTTCTCGAGGCTCTGATCGAAGCCGGCATCTCCTATATCTTCGCCAATTTCGGCAGTGATCATCCGGCGCTGATAGAGGCGATCGCCGAAGCGCGGGCTCACGGCAGGCCCATCCCGGCGATCATCACCTGCCCGAACGAAATGGTGGCGATGAGCGCCGCCCAGGGCTACGCGCAGGTCTCCGGAAAGGCCCAGGCGGTTCTCGTCCACGTCGAATGCGGCACGCAGTCGCTGGCGGGCGCCGTCCACAACGCGGCCAAGGCGCGCATGCCGATGCTGGTTTTCGCCGGCGCCTCGCCTTTTACGCAAAACGGCGAATTGCCAGGCAGCCGCAATGAATTCATCCAGTGGATCCAGGACGTGCACGACCAGCGCGGCATCGTGCGCGGCTACATGAAATATGACAACGAGATCAGGACCGGCGCCAATATCAAGCAGGTGGTGCATCGCGCCCTGCAGATATCGGCGAGCCAGCCCGAGGGCCCGGTCTACCTTACAGGCGCCCGCGAGGTGATGGAGGAAAGGCTCGCGCACAACGCCGTAACCGACATGACCCGTTGGATGCCCCTCGCGGCCGCGTCATTGCCGGACCATGCGGCGAGATCGGAAGAGC
>SCRB01000665.1 GCA_004299545.1 Rhizobiaceae bacterium | reverse complement strand
CGGCCCGCGCATTCTCAAGCTGCATGCGCGTGTTTTGGTCGACGGAGCCTTTTACGTCCTCAGACTGGCCGATTTGACCGCTGGCGGACTGCAGCGACTGTTCGCGCTGGGTCACGCCTTGCGACGCCTGCGAAGTGAGCGCGCTTAACAGCGACGCGACGTTCACGCTGCCCGAGTAGGCCGTGTTGATCGCGCTGTTTTCATTGCCCCCGACCTGCTGGAGCTGCTTGACCAGTTGCAGGCCATTGATGACCGCACCGGCGATCTTCTGGATCTCGGGCGATAGTCCGCCGAAGGACAGCGTCCCGCCATTGAGGATCGAGCCGAAGCTGGGCGCTTGTGCAATCGACATATTGCCGCCGAAGCCCATCTGGCCGATGCCGAGGGAACCGTCGCGGCTTCCGGTTAGCGACTGCAAGATCTGCTCGCTCTTTTCCAGAATGTCCTTGTTGGAATCCATGATGGAATTCGTGTTCTTGGCGTTCTGACGAGCAATGTCGAGATTGGCGCCGTCAATGACGGCGATTTGCGCTATGGCGCTTCCGGACAGCAACGTGAGCGCGACGGTGAGAACGATCTTTTTCATGTCAGCCTCCTATTCCTGAAGTGCCTTGATGACGCTCGCGGCGCCATCAGGGTCGGCCGCTCGGACAATCGACTGACCGTTCGCGCGGCCGGCGCGCACGATGTCGGCCGCGCAGGGCAACCAGTTTTTCCGGTCAATCTTCAGGCGCGTCAGCACGGCGGGATCGCAGGAGAATGGGTTGGCGACCCCTTCTTTGGGCACCGCGACTGTTTTCGCCGCCTGGGATGTGGCGGCATTCCGCATCTGCAGGAACTGACCGAGCAAGGAGGTAAAGTCCGCCGACTGCTTGATGTACTGGTTCGTCACGTCGGCATTAAGATTGCGCGCCGACGAATTGACCTCCCAGGCGTCCTTGTACTCTGTGGTTTGGCCGATCGCGCCGAACAATGCCGCGATCAGCGAGGAATTCCCCTGCATTCGTGTCGAACTGGCGTCAAGATTCGCGGCCGCGGTCGATGTCGTACCGAGTGCGGCCTGTTGCGCCTTTCCGCCAACGCCATCGACTGTGGCGATGCTGACGGCGGGGGGTGCTGCGGCAGGAGCCTGCCCGGTCGCCACGTAATTGTTGAAATACGAGTGCCAGCGACCGACTCCGCCTGCCCATTGCTTCTGTTGCGCGGCATCGGAACCATTGTACCAGCTCGAAAGGCACGAGTAATTGGACGCACCGCACTTCGCCACGCCTTGTCCGAGATATTTTACGCCGCCCTCAATGTTTTGCTCATTCACGTCCCGGTCGAACCCCAGCGCCTTGCCGGTGCCCTTTGTGAGCTGCATCACCCCTTTGACGCCGGTCGGCGATCCCGCGCAGCTATCGAGGCGCGATTCCTGATAGGCCACAGACAGGGCCAGGCCCTCCGGAACGCCGTATTTCTGGGCGTAATAGCGGATCAGCTGCACATTGCCTGCGTCACGCTTTAAAGCCCCGCTTGGCGAGCGCGTGTACATCTGCGAGCGGTACCTGTTTGAATAGGTGCAGACGACGCTCTTTTTCTTCACCTTTTCATCGGCTTTCGTGTCGTCCGACGCCTTATTATGGGATTCATCCTCCTGCCGTTTGTCGAGATTCGCATCGTCGATCACGGCAATCTGCGCCAGGACCTGCACCGATGCAGTCGGGTCGATTGCGACGGCGGCGATAGCGCTCCTAAGCAGCTTCTTCATGCTCGCTCTCCCATCCGCACAAATACGGCAACCACGCTTCCGGCTCCGCCCCGTAAATCTCGCGTAGCCGCTCGCATTCCTTGATGTTGGTTTCGGTGCTGGAGAGCACTTTGATGAGATCTGGCATGGCTGACAGATCGAGCCTTGCAACAATGGAGTCGCTATCGTGCTTGACGAGGAACGTCCTGCTTTCCTTGGCCGTCCGCCTGACGAACTCGTATTCCTTGGCGGTCAGCGAAAACCGCTGCATGTAGGAGTCCTTGCTAGCTTTCGGATTCGGGAAAAAGATGTTCGTCTTGGTCTGCTCGATCAGCGACGACGAGATTGAGGAATTCACCACGTCCTCGGCGGTTTGCGTGCCGAACCCGACCACGCCGTTGCGCCGGCGTATGGTCTTCAGGGTTTCGTTTATGAAGGCTGCGAACACGTCGTCGTCGAGCAGCTTCCAGCCTTCATCGAGGAAGAGCATGAGCGGCGTGCCGTCGATAATTTCCTCGAGGCGGTGGAAGATATAAAGCAG
>SCRB01000664.1 GCA_004299545.1 Rhizobiaceae bacterium | reverse complement strand
TGGCCCCGTCCACATCGCCGCCGCGCCTCATCTTGACGATCACATGCTCGACAGCATCGTCATCCGCGACCAATGGATCCGGATAAAATAGGCCGTCATTCGCCTTGGTCAACGCGATCTTGGGCCACTCACCCTGTAGGCCGCTTGATCCGGATGCGATCATAGCGTGCCTGTCCACCACCTCTACGAACAGGTCGGTGCGATTGAGGATGTCGTCGATCGCCAACCCGACCCTTGACGCGCCATGAAGGCGTTCCGCCTCCCGCTCGGCTGCTTCCTTGATCCGAACGTTCCCGATCGTGCTCCCGCCGACGCGCATCAAGAGAGCAAGATCCGACGAACGCGCGTCGGGTTCGATGCCGAGCGCTTTGGCGAGCCGAATTCTCGTATGTCCCTGCGGGAGCAGATCGAGCATAAAGGGCGGCCAGCGCGGCGTATACCTGTCTGCCATGTCGACCGGATATCGCACCGAGACAGCGCGGCAGCCTGTCACAGGATGCCCCTCGGCATAGTCGAGGGCTCCCCGTTCGGCATAGTAGTCGATGTCATAGCCAACCCGTGCACCGGACGTATATCCGCCGTCTTGCTGGTCGAAGCTGACCTCAGCCGCATCTTGCCAGCCATTGTCCAGGAATATCTGCAGCGTGATGTTCATTTGACCCTCATGATGGGTCATATAGATGCTGCGTCTATAATAGACAACCCATTATATGGGTCTATATGCCTCACAGCTTTGGCCCGGGTCACATGGCCGTTCCAAATGATCTGCTTGAACTGCCGATGAACGGGATCGAAGAGTTGGCGAAATGGCGCAGCGGCAGCCGAGGCCGAATGAGTCTCATTCCGACAGGCAAGGGTCGCCCCTCCTTTGTTCGACACAGAGCCCCTCCAAGGCTCGCTGCCGTGCGGGGTCGATTTCTCGTTTACACAGGCTATATGTTGAGATTGGGCCGAACTCCTAAATCGCAACGGCTGATTAAGTACATGAACAAAGCATCAGCAGCGCCTGCGGACTTAGGAGTCAGAAGGTACGTGCGGAGAGATTCAGGCGTTGCATGCGGCGAACAACGCGAAATGATCGAGAAGGTTCGACAAGCGCGCCGGCAGCGTTGTTATGGGCATGAGGCCCAAGCCGATAACGGCGGAACTATCGGCACTGGAATTCGCCGACGAATTCAGGCCGCGATCGCTGTAGAGCGACCGCCTTTGGTTCGACCGTCCTTTGTCTTCGCTGATCCAGCTTCTTTAGTTGCTTCCTGCAGCCGCTTGCCTATCCACCGCATCACCGGAACGGACATACTGTTGCCGATGGCCTTGTAACGCCATGTTTCGGGGGGCGGTTCGTTCCCGATCGCGGCATCCGACCAGCCGTCGGGAAAGCCTTGCAGGCGCTCACACTCGACCGGCTGAAGTCGCCGGACGACATACTTCTTCTCTTCCGACTCTGTAACGCCCGCCAGGCTCCCCGCCGCTGCGGCGAGAAACGCACCGCTTTTGGGGCGGGACGCTCCCTCCTTATGGTCTGGGCGAAGACTGTAGGCGACCGTTGGTACCATGTTCGAACCGGATTCCGAAGCCTTGAGGGTCGGCGACGTGGTGGTGGAGGCCGCTATGCTGCCTGCTCCCGAGCCAGCGCCCGCCATGAAGATCATGACTTCCTCAGGGCCTTTTCGAGAAAGTCCGGTAGCGGCTTTTTGCGTTTCCTTGCCCGTTTTAGCACGCCCCTTTTCAGTTTCCTGCTCGAAGAGCACTTCTCCAGGGTGGACTTCGAGAGATCCGTCTCCAAGACATGCGAGAGCGAAGACGCGCTCGCGATGTTGGGGGACACCGAAATATTGACTGTCGAGGACCCTCCAGGCCACTTGACCTTCCGGTCCATGCACCAGACCTGCGTTCGTCCATTTTTTCCCTGGCGGGAGTAGTGGACCCCCGCGCTCGCCGACAAGCGACGCAAGAAGGCAACCGAACCCATTTTCCTTGTCACTCAATACCCCCTTGACGTTTTCCCATAAAATCCATTTCAAGCCGTTAATCCGACGCATGCGTTGCGCCAATCTGCAAAAGGACATCATCAAGTTGCCGCGAAAGTCTTCGAAGCTTTGCCTTTTACCGGCGATCGAGAAGGCCTGGCAGGGGCTGCCTCCCTCCAGAAGGTCGACGGGGCCGAGTGCTTCCAGGTCGGCATCAGTGATCTGATTGATGTCGCCGAAATTCGGCACCGACCCCTCATATGGGAAGGGGATCTTTTCGCGGGTACGCACCATCTTCTTGCGGCGCGTATATTCCTTCCCCACGGTATCGAATATCCGGTTCATTTCGAGATCCCAAAGCTCGTTCAGGACCTCCCGGCTAGGCCGGCGCTTTCTGGTCGTGTGCCTGCGGAGCGGCTCCGGTATCGGCTCCATGGGATCGAAATCGAGCATGGCGAGGATTCGCAGAAGCGCTGCGCCCTTCAACTCCTGCGGTTTCGGTAGATAAAGAGGCGGCGTGGCGGCACATCGCGCTGACAGGACCAGCGCCGGGAACGGGTCAGGTTCGGCATAGCCGACAATCTTCCAGCGAAGCGGTTTCCATGCCACCGAAGCGGCGGATATGCCCGAAAAAGTCGATAGAACCCGCATGACCCATCCCCGCGATATGGGGCCGTTCTTAAGGCATCAAATTTAAGGAAGAGTTGAATGGCCCTCCCCTCAGCGGCAAAACCTCTAGCGTTCTACAGCGACAAGCATGGAGTTTTCCGCAGCACGCATGCGTCGGAGAAAGACCGAACGAGCGGCCTGACGCAGTTTGGCCGTGCGCTTTATGAGCTGAACATCGACATCATCTGCGCCAATACCCCGCAGGCCAAAGGTCGCGTGGAACGCGCCAACCAGACGCTGCAGGATCGGCTGGTGAAGGAGTTACGGCTGCACGGCATCGACACGATAGAAGCGGCAAACCTCTATGCGCTGGAATTCATTGCGGATTTCAATACTCGTTTCGGCAAGGAACCACGCAATCCGAAGGACATGCATCGCCCCCTCGCCGATCATGAGAACCTTGATGGCGCCATGTGTCGGAAGGAAGTTCGCACGCTGTCGCAGTCCCTGACACTACGCTACGATAAGGTGTTGTTCATCCTCGATCCGACCGATCTTTCCAGACCTTTGGCGGGCAAGAAGGTGGTCGTCTGCGACCATCCGGATGGCCGCCTCGAGATTATGCACGAGAGTTATGCCCTGCCCTACAAAACCTTCGACACCTTGCGATCGGTCCATCGTTCAGTGGTCGTCGAGAACAAGCGCCTGGACGACATGCTTTCGGTCGTCGCCGAGATGCAGGCCGGGCGCAAACAGCAGCGCAGCAAGAGCGGCCCTCGCCGCACCGGCCAGACGGATCATATGTTCGGCATCCGCGATGGTAGCCAGAGCAATGGCTATCAGAAGCGTGGCCGCAAGCCCGGTCGCCGGACGGACTTCATGAACGATCCGGAAGTCATTGCCAAAAGGCAGAAGGCGCTGGCGCGCATGGAGGCAGCGGAATGACCGGCGGTACGCATGGTCTCAAAGCTAAAGCCGAGGAGTTCTCTGGACCGCCCCCGATCGGGCTGCGCAACCCCGACCAGCTGACGCCCGATCGGGCGCTCACGCCGACGCCAGGAAGTGCGTCACTGTCGCATTTCTAACTGGCTGCCAGCGTCGCGTCTCTAATCAGCTTTGACATCGGATATTGCTGCAAAATAGAAATGTCTTGATTCCGCAAAGTAGGAATGTCGCCCTACTCGTCGACGAGCGCGGGAGACAGCAGAATGGGACTGATCCTCATGAGCGAGCGGGAGCTGCAACGTAAGCGCGTAGGTCACCCCACGTAGCGGCTGGTTCGCTGATCTGGGAGTCTCCTGGATGATTTATCCTGGGAGGCTCTCGTGAGCGCACACATGTCTGATAGCAAGAACTTCGAAGTT
>SCRB01000663.1 GCA_004299545.1 Rhizobiaceae bacterium | reverse complement strand
GGACAGGCTCTTCGGTATACTGACCGACTTTGAGCGCGAACGCGGCCTTGTCGAATTCCGGCACCATCTGCCCGGGGCTGAACCAGCCGAGATCGCCGCCCTGGGGCGCTGCGCCATCGGTCGATTTTTCCTTGGCGAGCTTTTCGAAATCCGCTCCCTTATCGAGCTGCTTTATGATCGCCTCGGCCTCTTCTTTCGTTTTCACGAGAATGTGACGCGCATGGATTTCGTTCACCGGCGGTGTCTTGGCGATTTCCTCATCATAGCGCTTCTGCAACTCGGCATCCGTGATCTTGGAAGCGATATCGCGGTCGATATAGGCGCTGTGGAGCGCACGCAGGTCGAGAAGCGCGATGCGGCGCTGGACATCGGGATCCTTGTCGATTCCCTCGCTTTTCGCCTTGTCGGCGATCACATGGATCTCGATAAGAGCCGACAGGGCCGCCGCGCGGCGCTGCTCGGGCGGAAGCTTGGCGAATTGCGGATCGAGATCGGTCTCGGCGACCTCGGCATCGGCTTCGGTGATCTTGACCCCGTTGACTGTCGCCAGGACCGTATCGGGAGCAGGCTTCGCCGCCTCCGTTGCCGGCGCTGGCGCGGCGGCGGGAGCCTTCGTATCCTGGGCGGAAGCGGGTAAAATGACCGCGACGGAAAGGGCCGCCGCAAGGCAAAGCGGGGCAAGCAGCAAGCTGCGGATGGAGCGGGACATCGAGGTGGTTTCTCCGGTCGAGGGTTGATAGCCTTCCAAGCCGGTCCGAATGTGGCAAAATTCGGCGCGGCAGCCTGCGTCACTGTAGCGTTGACATCAGTTCAGGCCCCTCTTATCTGTCCTTCACCTCTGCGTCCAGAAGCGATTTCGGGACGTTTTGATTGACCCTCCGCTTTTAAAGCATCGGCGGAATTGACCGACGGACACGCCGGCGCCAATCGGATTGAAAGGGCCCTTGATGGTCACACTCGGCGGATTAGCCCGCAAGATACTCGGTTCATCCAACGAGCGCCGGGTGAAAGCGTTACGCCCGCTTGTCGCGGAGATCAATCAGCTGGAAGGCGAGATCCAGGCGCTTTCCGATGACGAGTTGCGTGCCCGCACCGATATGTTCCGCAAGCAACTCGCGGAAGGAACCAAACTCGACGATCTGATCGTTCCCGCTTTCGCGACCGTCAGGGAGGCGTCCAAGCGTGTGCTCGGCATGCGCCCTTTCGACGTCCAGATGATCGGCGGAATGGTGCTGCACCAAGGCGCCATCTCCGAGATGCGCACCGGTGAAGGCAAGACGCTCGTCGCAACCGCGCCGGTCTATCTGAACGCGCTTGCCGGCAAGGGTGTCCATGTCGTTACCGTCAACGATTACCTCGCCGCGCGCGACTCGGAATGGATGGGCCGCATCTATAAATTCCTCGGGCTCTCGGTCGGCGTCATCGTGCACGGGCTCGAAGACGAGGAGCGACGCGAAGCCTATGCCTGCGACGTCACCTATGGCACCAACAACGAACTCGGCTTCGATTATCTGCGCGACAATATGAAATATGACCGCGCGCAGATGGTTCAGCGTGGGCACCACTACGCCATCGTCGACGAGGTCGATTCGATCCTGATCGACGAGGCGCGCACGCCCCTTATCATCTCCGGCCCCCTCGACGACCGCTCCGACACGTATAACAGCGTCGATGCGCTCATCCTGCAACTGGTCAAGGAGGATTACGAGGTCGACGAGAAACTGAAGACCGCGACCTTCACCGAGGATGGCACCGAAAAGATCGAAAATCTTCTCCATGCCGCCGGGCTGCTCAAGGGCGACTCGCTCTACGATATAGAGAATGTGGCGATGGTCCACCACGTCAACAACGCGTTGAAAGCACACCGGCTTTTCCAGAAAGACAAGGACTATATCGTCCGTGACGGCGAGATCGTCATCATCGACGAGTTCACCGGTCGCATGATGCCGGGGCGCCGCTATTCCGAAGGCCTGCATCAGGCGCTCGAGGCCAAGGAGCACGTGCAGATTCAGCCGGAAAACCAGACGCTCGCCTCGATCACGTTCCAGAATTATTTCCGTATGTACGAGAAACTCGCCGGCATGACGGGCACCGCTTCGACCGAGGCGGAAGAGTTCGGCAATATCTATAATCTGGATGTCATCGAAATCCCGACCAACCTGCCGGTCCAGCGCAAGGACG
>SCRB01000662.1 GCA_004299545.1 Rhizobiaceae bacterium | reverse complement strand
CTGAAACAGGCCGATATAAAGCTCGACGGCTGGGCGGTGGAAAGCCGCCTTTATGCTGAGGACCCCTATCGCAATTTTCTGCCCTCGATCGGCCGACTGACCCGCTATCGCCCGCCGGAGGAAGGGCGGTTTGGTGACGTGATCGTCCGCAACGACACCGGCGTCACCGAGGGCTCTGAAATCTCGATGTATTACGATCCGATGATCGCCAAGCTGTGCACCTGGGCGCCGACCAGGATCGAGGCGATCGACGCCATGGCCGAAGTGCTCGACGCGTTCGTGGTGGACGGCATCGAGCACAATATTCCCTTCCTCTCCGCCCTGATGCAGCATCCGCGCTGGCGCGAGGGCCGTCTGTCGACGGGCTTCATCGCCGAGGAATATCCGGACGGCTTCCATCCCGTCGAGCCGACCGAAGAGGACAAGGCGGTTGTCGCGGCGATCGCTACTCCGGTCGAGCTTTTGCGGCGCGACCGTCTCGACAGGCTGCCGGGGCGGCTTGCTCCCCATTCGGGCGCGATCAAGACTGATTGGGTAGCGAAGATCGGCGACGATTACGTATCCGTGCATGTCGGTGCGGGAATGATTTCCATTCCGCTCGAACTCGACCTCGCGATCGACGGCAAGCCGCCCGTCACGGTCACTTCGGACTGGCGGCCGGGCGAGATCGTCTGGACGGGAGCCGTCGGCGGCCACGCCATCGTCGCGCAGTTGCGCAATATCCCGAACGGCGTGCGGATCGCCTGGAAAGGGATTTCGGTGCCCGTCAGGGTGATGCTGCCCAAAACAGCCGAGTTCGACAGGCTGATGCCGATGAAGCTGCCGCCTGACACGTCGAAGATGCTGCTCTGTCCCATGCCCGGCCTCGTCGTGGCGCTTTCTGTCAAGGAAGGGCAGGAGGTCAAGGCGGGGGAGACGCTTGCCGTCGTCGAGGCGATGAAGATGGAAAACGTGCTGCGTGCCGAGCGCGACCTCACCATTTCCAGGATCAATGCCAAGCCCGGCGACAGCCTCGCCGTCGATGCCGTCATCATGGAATTCGCCTGAGATAGCTGTTGGCGAAGGCGCCGGGCGGACGGTTCTTTTCGACCTGGACGGTTCGCGCGATTGCAGCCCTGTCTTGACTCTCAATCAGTGAATGTAGGGCGGATCCTGGGGCAGGGGCGCCGTTTGCGGCGTTACCGGTGTCGATCCGACAAATGCCGCGGCCGGAAGTTGGGTGTTGGCGCTGACACCGGCTGCCGCCATCGCCGTGGCCGCTTGTGCGCCCGCGGCAAGTTGGGCCAC
The DNA here is from genome assembly GCA_004299545.1 of Rhizobiaceae bacterium. Taxonomy (GTDB): domain Bacteria; phylum Pseudomonadota; class Alphaproteobacteria; order Rhizobiales; family Rhizobiaceae; genus Mesorhizobium_L. The sequence goes on along the minus strand of SCRB01000662.1, from coordinate 267 downwards.
TTCCGGCAGCGGATTTGCCTGGGGCGCTGTCGTTTGCGCCGGCTGCAGGAACGGTGGATTTTCGGGGATGGGGATCGCGCTTGCGGCGGGAGTGAGCGAAGCGGTCATGGTCGGTGCATAGGCGGCGGGGGCAAGTGCTCTTCCATCCCATCCCGCTTCCTCGAGCAAACCCTTCTGCTTGGCGGTGTAATAATAACCTGTCTGGTAGAGCCGGTCGGCGCGCTTTTCGTTTCCGCCGGAGACGACCCAGGCCCCTTTCAGGTATCG
>SCRB01000661.1 GCA_004299545.1 Rhizobiaceae bacterium | reverse complement strand
CCGCGGAAGGTTGAATCCGCTCAATGCGCGTCGGCCCTACGGGAATCGGAAGAGGCCAGTCGTTCAAATTGGCCAGCCATTCGTCATTGTAAACGGTGTCGGCATAACGATGACCTTCATCCGGCATGATCACGATCGTGGCCGCATCCGGATTGTTGCGAGCAAACCATTCCGCCACCAGTGCCGCGGCGCCGCTCGTCGGACCCATGTAGATGCCGTGGTTCCGAAGCAGCGCGAGCGCCATGGCATAGGCGGGCAACGCGCCGACCCAATGAATCTCGTCGATCATCTCGTGCCGCACATTGGCCGGCATGACGCCGTTGCCCAAGCCGCGCAGCATGCGTTTGCCGACCGGTTGGCCGAACAGCATGCTTCTATGAGTGTCGACAGCCACCATCCTCAGATGAGGGAAAAGTTCACGGAGAAATCCGCCGGTCCCGCAAAGCGATCCGCCTGTGCCGACGCAGCCGACCAAACAATCGATTTGACCGAACGAGCGAATGACCAAATCCGCGAGGCGCGCATAGGCAAGGCGATTTTCCGGGCTGTCGTATTGCCGTGGCCAATACGTTTCGGGGCGTGTTTCAAGAATTTGCTGGAGATGGTCAAGTCTGCCGCGCTGGTTCCCATCTCCGGTCGGGTCGTCAATGGCTATCAAGGTGGCGCCGAGCCGTTCGAGCCGGCGTGTGAACTTGGGATCTGTAAGACTCGTCGATGTGACAAGCGTAAGGTCATAGCCGCGCTCTGCCGCCACCATCGCGATCGCCAATCCGAACGTACCTGACGTGGTTTCAACGATTGCCCCTCCCCGCTTGAGCCGGTTTGAGGCCTCGGCGCGATCGACCATGAAGCGCGCCGGCATGAGCTTCATGAGCGAGAAACACGCGGCATGAAGGTTGGGAGTGAGCCGGGCAAAGCGCGGCGTTTCGAAGGCGTGGAGATAGTCGCCCTGATTGCTCATGGAAGCGCTGCCCCCTCGGCATTGACGGCAAAGATCTGGGCCCGTTTGAAACCCAAGTCCTCCACGGCTTTTGCCAGGGCGGTGGCGTGGCCAACTGCTTTCGGCATTTCGGGATCGACAAGAATGCCAAACAGGGTGCCGCTGTGAGCGACCTGGATGCCCAAGGCGCCATACGCCTCGGCAAGCTGCAGCATACTGTCCCAGCGCGGCTTCGGCAAATGTCTCTGGCTGATCCGGGCGCTTGTTGTCGCGACCCGCCCCAGCATGCGTGCATCCTGTTGTCTGATGGATCGATAGGTCAGGCCGCGAAGCACTCGGAAAAGTTCGATTTCTTCGCTGTCGTATCGGGCCGGCTGCAAGCGCAGAGTATTGATCGGCGAAACGCCATCGCTAAAGCCGACCACGATAAGCGGCGGAAACGCGTCGCCGAAATGTTCGATGACGTACCCTTCTCGTTGCGCGAAAAGAACAACCTGGTCCTCATAGGCGACGGCATCGCTTGCCCCTTCGGCCGCCACAGCCAGCCGGCAGAAAGTTGAACGGCGTAAGGTTGCGCCAACGCCGGCCGCAACGGCCCGCATCGTCGCGACAACGTCGCTGGTCGACGAGCCGTAGCCATGGCCGATGGGGATGGAGCTTTCAATCGTCAGGTCCCCTGCCGCACCGGAATAACCCAGGTGATCAAGCGCCAGCGCCGCGGCGCGTGCGGCCTTTCCCCGTCCCCTGGGGCGGGTTCGGATGCCGCCGGAATCATGCGGCCAGAAGGTAACGAGCGATTGACGGGAAGCGAGCGGCAGGGAAACGAGTCCGCGATGCAGATGCCCGTCCTCATCTTCAAAGACGCCCTGCAGGAGTTCACCATGATGTGCAATAGCCCGGCCCATTCCCACTTGAAGACGAGCCCCTGCAGAGGCTCTGTCGGCGTTGTCTTTGGTGTGACCTCGGGGTCGCACTTCCGTTCCAGCCATCGTCCGTCTCCCCACGGGTTTGAGGAACGGATGATGACTGCATCGTGCGACGCCTGTCACTCGCCGGATTTCGGTATAGCGGACGCCTCTATCAGGGAGAAGATCGCGAAAATGATCGAAACTCTTTGGCTGCGGTGGCCCCTTTCTTTGACGATGCGGTGCGAATATCCCGTCGGTTTTGGCATCGAGCCACAATGCGCTGGCAATGTTGCGCGACAGCGCGGATCAGGTCCGCGCCTTCAGCCGAACGCCTGGCCCGCCGCCATTTTCGTCTATGAATTCGATGCCCGCAGCTTCGAAGATGGCGCGTATCGCATTTATTGTGGAGTGCTTCAATCGCTCCCCTCGTTCCAAACGCGCAACAGTATCAGCGGATATTTTGGCGTTGCGAGCCAGATCACGCGTTCCCCATCCAAGCGCGGCGCGCGCCATCCTGCATTGAACTGAATTCATTTCGTACCAGTGATACGATATTTGTTGATCTGTCGACTCACTTAGATTATCGTATCTTTGACACGATTTCTTGTCGCCCAAAGCGGCTGCTGAGGTGTTGGTACCACCTTCAGCAGCCTAACCACAACCCAGCTTTCGAGGAGCTTGGATCATGGCTGATTCCGAGATTAGCACGAGTCTGGCCGCCGTCACCCGTCGCAGTTTCCTGAGCGGTACGATCCTGGCCAGTTCCGTTTATCCATTTCAATCCCGTGCGCTGGCTGGGTCGTCGGGTGCCACCAGTCTGCTTGCATCGGATCCAACGTATGCTCTATGGCATGAATGGCGCGCAGCCTGTCGGGTGACGAAAAGGCTCTGCCATGAACAACAGAGGCTGGAAACCAGACTGATCGAGATGGTTGGCGGACGTCCTGCTGAATCTGATGATCAGAATGCTACTGCAAAAACGGCCGCTTGCGACACTTCTTGTCCGAGGGCTTATCAAACGCGCTGGAATGCGGCCGATGCCGAAATCGGCTATTCTGTTGCAAAGGAGGCAGAGGAAAGGGCGGGAGAGCACGAGCAAGAATTGGCGGAGGCCCTTTGGGTGACACCAGCACGGTCGCTAGCCGGGATTGCTTGCAAGCTCGACGCCCTCCTTCGAGAGGGAGAGTGGTGCGAAACGTGTCCGGAATTTCCTTGGCCTCAGATCCGTTCGGCGCTGACAGACCTGATGAGGCTTGCTCGCCTCGAAAACTTCAGCTTCCACACGTGACTTATCGAGCGACGGCGTCGAGGTGATAGACGAGGTGCTGCAGATCCATCTGCCGGTCCAGTCAGGGGCTCACTCCACGCTTTCAGCCGACTTTGATGCAATCTTGACATGGACCATACAATAGACCATTTCAGCAGAATGAATTGACCGCTCATTCAGGGGACAATCATGCGGATTTCCGTCAGCGAGGCCAAAGGACAATTGACAGAGCTTGTACGCCGCGCTGAGGCCGGCGATGAAATCGTCCTTACCCGTCATGGTCAGGCGGTTGTCAGATTAGTGCCGATGAAGGCCGCGACTGGCCCTCAGGCGCGACGTGCCCTGCTCAAAGCGGTCCGCAAGGCCGGTGCGGCAAAGGCAATAGCTGGGCCGAAAGCGGAGAGAAGCCAGGATTTCCTGTATGACGAGAACGGCCTGCCGAAATGATGGCTGTCGATACGTCTGCTCTGATGGCAATCGTGCTTGATGAGCCGGAAGCCGACGCCTGCAGCGCCGCGATTGAAGCAGCCGACGTTCTCGTCATTTCGGCGGGGACGATTGCCGAAGCACTGATCGTCTCAGCTTGCAGAAATGTCGGCGAAGAGATGGGTGCGCTGATCCAGGGCCTGGGTTTTGACATCGCCAACGTGACACCCGCTTCAGCACGCCGAATAGCGGAGGCTTATGGGAAATGGGGAAAGGGTGTTCACACGGCGAGCCTGAATTTCGGCGACTGCTTCGCCTATGAGGTGGCGAAGGAGAATGCCTGTTCCCTGCTTTATGTCGGGAATGATTTTCGCAAGACTGACATCGAGAGCGTCCTATAGAGCCAATGATCGTTTTACCGACAGGCCCATGCGGATCCGACACTCCTATGCGACCCGCAAATTGCGGATCGGCCGGCCGGGAGTCAGAGCTTCGGCGGCGCTCATGATTGCGCGAGCGTCGATGCCATAGTGACGATAGAGCTCGGCGATCGCGCCGGTCTGGCCAAAATGTTCGACACCCAGCGATCTGGTGCGATGGCCGTGAACCGAGCCGAGCCATGCGAGCGTCGCCGGGTGGCCATCGATCACGGTGACGATGCAGCAATAGGAGGGAATGTCGGCCAGCAAACGCTCGATATGGCTGCGTGCATGGCTCAGCCCAACCTCACGTGCACGTTGCGCCGCAGTCCAGCCCGCGTTCAGCCGGTCGGCCGAAGTGACAGCCAGCAGGCCGACATCGCGACGGTCCTCGCCGATCATGCCCACCGCCTCTATCGCCTCGGGCGCGATCGAGCCGGTATAGGCGACGATCACCTGCGCATTCGGTCCGGGCTTTCGCATCCAGTAGGCGCCATTGATGATGTTCTCTTCCATGAGCGGCGTAATCTCCCTCTTCGGCTGCTCAATGGCACGGGTCGACAGGCGCAGATAGACGGAACCGCCTGTCGCGTCACGCAACCATGTCAGCTTGTCGGGTTCGGCTTCGCCGGAGCGTTGCATGTACTCGAATGCCCAGCGCATCATCACCGCCAGCTCATCGACAAAAGCGGGCTCGAAGCTTGCAAGCCCGTCCTGCGCCATGCCGATAAGAGGAGTGGCGATCGACTGATGCGCGCCGCCTTCCGGCGCCAGTGTGACGCCTGATGGGGTCCCAACGACGATAAAGCGCGCATCCTGGTAACAGGCATAGTTAAGGGCATCGAGGCCGCGTTCGATAAAAGGATCATAAAGAGTGCCAATCGGCAGAAGCCGTTCTCTGAAGATCGAGTGCGACAGGCCGAGCGCCGAAAGCATCAGGAACAGGTTCATCTCCGCGATACCCAGTTCCATATGCTGGCCCTGCGGTGAAAAGGTCCAATTATAGGTGGACGGGATACGCTCGACCTTGAACAAGTCAGCCATCGGCTCTTTCGAGAACAACTCGCGACGGTTTACCCAGGCGCCAAGATTGGTGGAGACGGTGACGTCGGGCGAGGTAGTGACGATGCGGTCGGCGAGCGCCGTGTCCGATTTGGCAATCTCGTGCATGACGAGCCCAAAGCCCTGTTGCGTCGACATCGACGGCTGCGCCGAGAAATCGAGACGTTCTGGCACCGCGATTTCGGCCGACGTGTAGCGGCGGCGACCATCCTGCGCAAACGGTGCGGCGGAGAGGAAGACACATATCTTTTCCTCGGCGGCCGACAATCCCTCGAGCGGCTCCCATTCCTTGCCGGAACGAATGTTCATGGACTGGCGCAACTCCTCGACCTGCGCCGGCGTCATCAGTCCGGCGTGGTTGTCCTTGTGGCCGGCGAGCGGCAGGCCGAAGCCCTTGATCGTATAGGCAATGAAACAGACCGGGCGGTCGTGCTTGCGAGCCTCATCGAACGCTTCGAGCAGCGAAGACAGATCGTGGCCGCCGAGATTTCCCATCAGGCGGGCGAGTTCGTCATCGCTGCGGCTCTCGACCAGGCGCGAGACCGCGCCCTGGTCCCCGAGATCGCCCATCAGGCGCTTGCGCCACGCCGCCCCACCCTGAAAGGTCAGAGCCGAATAAAGCTGGTTCGGGCAAGCGTCGATCCAGTCGCGCAATTGCTCTCCACCCGGTTCGGCAAAAGTCGCCTGCTGCAGCTTGCCATGCTTCAGCACAACAACATCCCAGCCGAAATTGCGAAACATCGCCTCGAAACGGGCCCACAACCCCTCGCGCACCACGGCGTCAAGGCTTTGGCGGTTATAATCGACCACCCACCATGTGTTCCGGAGGCCATGCTTCCACCCTTCGAGCAGTGCTTCGAAGATGTTGCCTTCGTCCATTTCCGCATCACCGAGCAGCGCCACCATGCGGCCCTCTGGGCGGTTTTTCGTCCAGCCCTTCGCCTTGACGTAGTCCTGCACCAGCGAGGAAAACAGCGTCTGAGCGACACCGAGACCGACCGAGCCCGTCGAGAAATCGACG
>SCRB01000660.1 GCA_004299545.1 Rhizobiaceae bacterium | reverse complement strand
CGAGCATTGCGGGCTGGAAATCCACCATCACCGCGCCGACGATTTCCCCGCTTATATCGTTTTGCTGATCGTCGGCCACATCACGGTCGGGGGTATGCTTCTGGTCGAGTCGACGACCACTCTCCCGATGTGGGTGCATCTGGCGATCTGGCTCCCGCTGACGCTCATCCTCGCCATTGCGCTTCTGCAACCGGTGAAAGGCGCGATCATCGGGCTGCAATGGGCGCTCTACATGCATGGCTTCGGCGGCGAGGAGCCCGCGCTTGAAACCCACCCGGATCTGTGAGGGAACGATGCCGGAGGGGACGATAATCGACGGAATGACGCGTATCGAACTGGACAAGGCGGAGACGAAGGATTTCGCGCTTGGCGGCGGGCCGATGCGCCCGCGCGACGCCGCCACGCTGATGTTGCTCGACCGGCAGGGAGCAAAGGTTCGGATTCTCATGGGCCGGCGGCATAAGCGGCACGCCTTCATGCCGGGCAAATTCGTTTTCCCGGGGGGGCGGACCGACCCCGCCGACAGCCGGATAAAAGTGGCTGAAGGATTGCACCCCGACATCGCGGCGAAGCTGACCGGCTCGCAGCGCCCCGTCACCCCGCCCCGCGCGCGCGCCATCGCGCTTTCCGCGGTGCGGGAAACCTATGAAGAAGCAGGTTTGATCATCGGCCGGAAAGGCCATTTCTCGACCCTGAAATCCGGCTGGAAGGCGTTTTCCGATCACAATGTCCAGCCGGCGCTTGGCATGGTCCGCTTCATTGCCCGTGCCATAACGCCCCCCGGGCGTGTACGGCGCTACGACACGCGCTTCCTGGCTGTGTGGCGCGAGAACATCGCGGTCGAACTCGACGAAAAGCCAACCGATGAGCTGGAGGAACTGGTCTGGGTGCCGATCGGCGAAGCGATCGCCCTCGATTTACCGGTAATCACCAAAAAAGTGCTGGCGGATCTTGAAGCCCGGCTTGCCGCCGATCCCGATCTCAGTCCTGACGGCCCAGTTCCCTTTTACCGGATGCTCCATAACCACTACACGCGCGTTGTCCTGTAGACGTGTGCGAAAAGCGGTTCCTGGACGAATGATTCTGCATGGCTGATATGGTGACAATCGACGGTGACAGCGAGGTGCGATGGCTGTCGATATCGGCGGCCATCGCCTCGATCAGCGTCGTCGGCGTCGCAATCGGCCTCGGCATCCCGCTCCTGAGCGTCATCCTCGAGAAGGAAGGCCATTCCGCCGGCATGATAGGCCTCAACACCGCGGTCGCCGGTGTCGCTTCGATTGCCGCCGCACCGCTCGCGACGCCGATCGCTGCACGTTTCGGCGTTGTCCGGACAATCCTCTTCACCATTCTCGCAGGCGCGTTTGCCTTTGTCGGCTTCTATGCCGCACCGCGCTTCTGGATGTGGTTTCCGCTGCGCGTCGTGCTCCACATGTCGCTGACCGTTCTTTTCATCCTGTCGGAATTCTGGATCAGCGTGTCGGCACCGAAGCACAGGCGCGGGTTGGTGCTCGGCATCTACGCCACGGTGCTGTCGGTCGGTTTCGCCTTCGGGCCATGGCTGTTCGCCACAATTGGGAGCAACGGATTCAAACCTTTCGGCGTTGCCTTCGCTCTGATCATTATGGCGTCGCTTCCCGTGCTCGCCGCATGGAAGGAGAGCCCGGAAATTCATCTTTCCAACACGCGTCGCCATTTCTGGCGCTATCTCTTCCTCGTTCCCACGGCCACCGCGGCCGTCCTTGTCTTCGGCGCGGTGGAGACCGGCGGCTTCGCGCTGTTCCCCATCTACGGCAGCCAGATCGGCTATTCGGAAGCAAATGCGGCGATGCTCCTCACGGCAGTCGGCCTCGGCAACGTCGTGCTGCAAATCCCGATCGGCATGGTGAGCGACCGGATCAGGGACCGCCGTATCCTGA
>SCRB01000659.1 GCA_004299545.1 Rhizobiaceae bacterium | reverse complement strand
TCTGCTCAAGAAGCTCGATCTTGCCCGGTCCGATGCGGCCTTCGGGGTCGAGATTTATCCTGAGACTGAGTGAAGGCATGGACGTCCTGGCCACGATAGCTGCGGTATGCCCAACATGCCGCAAGCGGACGCCCGCGTCACGTCTCGACGCGCTTTTCCCGCGAGACGGTACCCTCGTCGAAGGCGACCGCTTTCACCACGGCGAAAACCTTGCGCCCGACAGAGAGGTCGAGCGTTTCCAGCGATTGCCTCGTGATCCGCGAGACGATGACTTCCCCGTTGCAGTCGATCCGGATCTCGGCCAGGTTGTCGCCCGCAGGCATAACCGCGGCAATAGTTCCCGACAGGATGTTGAGCGCGCTGAGGCCGACCGGGCGCTCGACCGCGAGGATTACGTCGCGCGCCCGGATGCGGACGCGGTGCACGGAGCCAAGCGGATAATCCAGGCCGGCGACACGAATATCGCCGACCGCCGAGCGCAGCACCGTCATGCCGAAATGCCGGTCCTGCTCCGCCACCGCCATGTCGAGCACGGCGCCGGCCTCGCGGCGCTCTTCCAGCGGCATCAGCTCGATCCGGCCGACAATATCGCGGGCGGGACCCGAGGCGGTCACCCTGCCCTCCGCCATGACGACGATGGTCGTCGCCAGCCGCGCGACCTCGGCAATCGAATGGCTGACATAGACGATCGGGATCTTCGTTTCGTCGCGCAGCCGCTCCAGATAGGGCATGATCTCGGCCTTGCGCGCCTCGTCGAGCGCCGCGAGCGGTTCGTCCATCAGGAGCAATCCCGGGCTGGACAGAAGCGCCCGGCCGATCGCTACCCGCTGCTTTTCGCCACCCGAAAGGAGGCTCGGCCGCCGGTCGAGCAGATGGCCGATGCCGAGGAGATCGACCACATGGCCGAAATCCTCCCTTCGCTCCGCCTTCGGAGCGAAGAAACGGCCATAGAAGAGATTCTGGCGCACGGTGAGATGCGGGAAAAGCCGCGCATCCTGAAAGACATAGCCGATCCTGCGGCGGTGTTTCGGCAGAAAGATGCGCGCTCCGGTATCGACGAGGATACGGCCGTCAATCGCGATCCGCCCCGAATCCGGCCGCGACAAGCCAGCAATCAGATTGACGACAGAGGTCTTTCCCGATCCCGACGGCCCGAACAGAACGGTGAGATGCCCTTCGCTCTCGAAGGCTGCATCGAGATCGAACGCTCCCAGTCGGCGGCGAACGGCGACGGAAAGGGTCATTGTGTCAGCAGCCTGCTGCCGACCCGCCGTGCCAGCGCCTCCGACACGACCAGTGCCGCCATCGAGATGACGACCGAAACGAGCGTCAGGCGAAGCGCGCTCGCATCGCCCCCCGGCACCTGCGTGAAGGTATAGATGGCGGAAGGCAGGGTCTGCGTCTCGCCTGGAATATTCGAGACGAAGGTGATGGTGGCGCCGAACTCGCCCATGGCGCGGGCGAAGGAGAGGATCATCCCGGCGATGATGCCGGGCAGGATGAGCGGCAGCGTGACGGTCAGGAACACCCAGGCCGGATTGGCGCCGAGCGTCCCGGCTGCGGCCTCGAGCCGCCTGTCTACGGCCTCGACGGAAAGCCGGATGGCGCGCACCATCAGCGGAAAGCCCATGATGCCGCAGGCAAGTGCTGCTCCCGTCCAGCGAAAGGCGAAGACGAGGCCGAAATGATCGGCGAGGAACGCGCCGACCGGCGCCCGCCTGCCGAAGGTGATGAGCAGCAGATAGCCGGTCACGACCGGGGGCAGGACGAGCGGCAGATGGACAAAGCCGTCAAGGAACGCCTTGCCCCAGAACCTGCCGCCGGTCG
>SCRB01000658.1 GCA_004299545.1 Rhizobiaceae bacterium | reverse complement strand
GTGCCACCCCGTTTCCGCGCCGGGCACGAAATCCCAGCGGGTGACGCGCACCCGTTCGTCGTCGACGAGGATCTCGTGCGTGGCCTGAGGCCTGGCCATGAGCCTATTCCACCTGTTCGAGGACGTTGCGGACGTGGTCGATCAGTTCGTCGATCTGGCCCTTGGTGATGATGAGCGGCGGCGACAGGGCGATGATGTCGCCGGTCGTGCGGATCATGCAGCCATTCTCGAACGCCTTCACGAACGCGGAGAAGGCGCGCTTTGACGGTTGGCCGGGGATCGGTTCGAGTTCGACGGCACCGACAAGGCCGATATTGCGGATGTCGATGACGTGCGGCGCGTCCTTCAGCGAATGCAGCGCATCCGCGAAATAGCTTTCCAATTCAGCGCCGCGCGTAAGCAGCCCTTCGTCCTTGTAGGTATCGAGCGTCGCAAGGCCGGCAGCGGCCGCAATCGGGTTGCCGGAATAGGTGTAGCCATGGGCGAACTCGATCAGGTGCTCCGGTCCGTTCATGAAGGCGTCGTAGATCTCCTTCTTGACGAAGACGGCGCCCATCGGGATCGTGCCGTTGGTGACGCCCTTGGCCGTCGTCATGATGTCGGGAATCACACCGAAATAATCGGCGGCGAACGGCGTGCCGAGACGGCCGAAGCCGGTGATGACCTCGTCGAAGATCAGCAGGATGCCATGCTTGTCGCAGATCTCGCGCAGCCGCTTCAGATAGCCCTTGGGCGGGATCAGCACGCCCGTCGATCCGGCGACCGGCTCGACGATCACAGCGGCAACGGTCGAAGCATCGTGCAGGGTGACGATGCGCTCCAGTTCGTCGGCGAGTTCCGCTCCATGTTCCGGCACGCCGCGGCTGAAGGCGTTCTTCTGCGGCAGATGCGTGTGCGGCAGGTGATCGACGCCGGTCAGGAGCGTGCCGAACATCTTGCGGTTGCCGACGATGCCGCCGACCGAGATGCCGCCAAAATTGACGCCATGATAGCCACGCTCGCGGCCGATCAGGCGGAAGCGGGACCCCTGCCCTTTCACGCGCTGATAGGCGAGCGCGATCTTGAGTGCGGTCTCGACCGATTCGGAGCCGGAATTGGTGAAGAAGACATGGTCCATTCCCGCCGGCGCGATCGCGACCAGCCGGTTGGCGAGTTCGAAGGCGACCGGATGGCCCATCTGGAAAGCTGGCGCATAGTCGAGCCGCGCCACCTCCTCCTGCACCGCTTCGACGATCTTCGGCCGGCAATGCCCGGCATTGACGCACCAGAGGCCTGCCGTTCCGTCGAGGATCTTGCGCCCGTCGCTCGCCGTGTAGTGCATATCCTTCGCCGACACCAGCATCCGCGGCGCCTGCTTGAACTGACGGTTCGCCGTGAACGGCATCCAGAAGGCGCTGAGATCGTTCGGCGCCGCATTCAATCTGTTGGACATACCAAGCCTTTCCTTTTTGTCTCGTGTTCCCGCCGGCCAACGCTTGGTTTTTCGAGCGTAGCTGTGCTACGCAATTTTTGACCGAATGGACAAACGTTAGCATCGCCACCAAGGCGGTCAAGGGGATTGTAGCGGAAATGAAGCGCGCGATGCGCGTTCCACAAATCGGGAGGCACTGGTCCAGAAAATTGGTCCAGCAACGGAGAGGCTCGGGAGCGGACTGAGGGTGGAAGCGACAGTCAAGCAAAAGCGTACGCGCATCCAGAAAGAGAAGCGCGAAACGATTCTCGAGGCGGCGCTCGAAGTCTTCTCCACGCACGGCTTCCGCGGTTCCACGATCGACCAGATCGCCGAAGCGGCGGGTATGTCGAAACCCAATCTGCTTTATTATTTCCGCAGCAAGGAGGAAATCCACGAAACACTGATTGCGCGCTTGCTGGAAACCTGGCTCGCCCCCCTCAAGGAATTGCGCGCCAACGGCGATCCGCTGACGGAAATCCGGTCCTATATCCGCCGCAAACTTGAGATGGCGCGCGATTATCCACGCGAGAGCCG
>SCRB01000657.1 GCA_004299545.1 Rhizobiaceae bacterium | reverse complement strand
TTCAACGCCATTCCCCATATCGGGCGGGCGGTCGCGGGCGACGGCGAACCCTATCGCTATCTCGTCGAATCGATCCGCAAATTCCCGAATCAGGAGAATTTCGCCCGGATGATGCGGACGGCCGGCTTCGAACGCGTCGCCTTCCGCAATTATTCCGGCGGCATCGCGGCGCTCCATTCGGGCTGGAAAATTTGACGGGTTGGCATCGATGAGCAGACCCGCGGCTTATTTCCGCCTGATCCGGGCCGGCTGGATCCTGACGCGCGAAGGCGTCGTAGCGGCCATGCCGGGCGACCAGCTCTCCGGCCTGCCGCGATTCGGCTGGCGGATCGGCTCGCTGCTGGCACGACGCCGGGCGGAAGAACGCCAGCGCTCGGAGCGACTTGCCCGCGCCATAGAGCGCCTCGGGCCATCCTACATCAAGCTCGGCCAGTTTCTCGCCACACGGCCGGACGTGGTCGGCCGCGATATGGCCGCCGATCTTTCCAGCCTGCAGGACAATGTGGACACTTTTCCCACGGCGGAAGCCGTCGCCGCGATAGAAGCTTCGCTCGGCCGGCGGATTTCGGACCTTTATGCCGATTTCGGCGAGCCGGTGGCGGCGGCCTCCATCGCGCAGGTGCATCCAGCGCATGTCGCCGAGGACGGAAAGGAAAAGAAGGTCGCGGTCAAGGTCATCCGGCCGGGTGTCAGGCGCCGCTTCCAGAACGACCTCGAAAGCTACTTCCTCGCCGCGCATCTGCAGGAGCGCTTCATCCGTTCGAGCCGCCGGCTAAGGCCGGTGCAGGTCACGGAAATGCTGGCGCAGACGACCAAGATGGAGATGGATCTCAGGCTGGAAGCGGCGGCCCTTTCCGAGCTCGCCGAAAACACGAAGGAGGACCCTGGCTTCCGTGTCCCGACCGTAGACTGGGAGCGGACCGGCCGGGACGTAGTGACACTCGAATGGATCGACGGAATCAAGATGTCGGACATGCAGGCGCTCGTGGCGGCGGGCCACGACCTGCACAAGCTTGCCGCCACGCTGATCCAGTCCTTCCTGCGCCACACGCTGCGCGACGGCTTCTTCCACGCCGACATGCATCCCGGCAATCTCTTCGTCATACCGGACGGTACGATCGTCGCCGTCGATCTCGGCATCACCGGACGGCTCGGCAGGAAGGAACGCCGCTACCTCGCGGAAATCCTCTACGGCTTCATCACGCGCGACTATATGCGCGTCGCGGAAGTGCATTTCGAGGCCGGCTATGTGCCGCACAAGCATGACGTGGCGGCGTTCGCCCAGGCCATCCGCGCCATCGGCGAGCCGATCCATGGCCAGTCGGCCGACACGATCTCGATGGCGCGGCTTTTGACGCTGCTCTTCGAAGTGACCGAACTCTTCGACATGGAGACGCGGCCGGAGCTGCTCCTCCTGCAAAAGACGATGGTCGTCGTCGAGGGCGTCGCCCGGTCGCTCGATCCCGCCTTCAACATGTGGAAGGCCTCGGAGCCCGTCGTTTCCCACTGGATCGCGTCCAATCTCGGGCCGCGCGGCATGATCTCGGATGCGCGCGAGGGGCTTCATGTCTTTCTGTTGCTGGCGCGCCAGTTGCCTGACCTTGCCAAGCGCGCCGACAGGCTGGCGCAAGAAATCGAAACGATGGCCGAAAGCGGCCTCAAGCTCGACGAGGAGACCGCGCGCGCGCTCGGCAAGGCGCATCGAACCTTCTCGCGCTGGGGCCATGTCGCGCTCTGGATTATCGCGCTGACCCTGCTGTGGGCCTGCTGGCGGGTGTTTTGACTGCGCGCGCACCATTTCGTAGATTGCGAAGCGACACAAACACCGGTGAGGCCGGAGTGAGATGACCTTTTCCGGCAAACGCATCCTCCTGATCGTCGGCGGCGGCATCGCCGCCTATAAGAGCCTCGACCTCATCCGGCGGCTGCGGGAGCGCGGCGCGACGGTGCGGGTCGTCATGACGGAGGCGGCGCAGAAATTCGTCACGCCGCTTGCGGCCGGCGCGCTCGCCGGTTCGGACGTGTTCACCGATCTCTTCGACCGCCGGGCCGAACATGATGTCGGCCATATCCGGCTGGCACGCGAAGCCGACCTGATCGTCGTCGCCCCGGCGACCGCCGACCTGATGGCGAAGATGGCCGCTGGCCTCGCCGACGATCTTGCCACGGCCGTTCTTCTCGCTACGGACAAGAGCGTGCTTATAGCGCCTGCGATGAATCCAAAAATGTGGAGCCATCCCGCGACGAAGCGCAATCGTGCCACCCTCGCCGGAGACGGCATCCGCTTCGTTGGGCCGGAAAAGGGGGAAATGGCGGAAAGCGGCGAGACGGGCGAGGGCCGCATGGCCGAACCGCTTCAGATCGTTGCCATGGTCGAAACGCTTCTCGACGACAGCCCGAAGCCGCTCGCCGGCCGCCGCATCATCGTCACGTCAGGACCGACGCATGAGCCGATCGATCCGGTTCGCTATATCGCCAACCGTTCTTCGGGCAAGCAAGGCCACGCGATCGCGGCCGCTCTCGTCCGGCTCGGCGCGGACGTCAGGCTTGTGTCAGGTCCCGTTTCCGTCCCCGATCCCAAAGGGGTGACGACCATCCACGTCGAGAGCGCGCGCCAGATGCGGGACGCCGTCATGGAACAGATGCCGGCGGACGCGGCAATCATGGTCGCCGCCGTGGCCGACTGGCGCGTGGCGGAAGCCTCAAACGAGAAAATCAAAAAAGCGCCCGGAACAGAACCGCCTGTTCTCCAGATGGCGGAAAATCCCGACATCCTCGCGGAGATCGGCCATTCCAGCCAGCGGCCCTATCTGGTCATCGGTTTCGCCGCCGAAACGCAGAAGCTGACCGAAAACGCCTCGGCCAAGCTGAAGAAGAAGGGGGCCGATTTCATCATCGCCAACGATGTTTCCGAAGGCACCGGCGTCATGGGAGGCGAAAGAAACCGCGTGAAGGTCGTCTCCAAGGCGGGCGTCGAGGAATGGCCCGAAATGGACAAGGGGGAGATCGCCCGGCGCCTCGCGCTGCTCGTGGCGGATCGGCTGAAGACGATCGCCGTCTGAATTTCCCGGTTTCCGGCAGAAAGCCGGCCTACCCCATCAACCCCGCCTTGATGGCTTCTTGCCTAAGGTTCTCGCGCGGACGCGGGCCGATCTGCTGGATCACGAGGCCGGCCGCCAGAGAC
>SCRB01000656.1 GCA_004299545.1 Rhizobiaceae bacterium | reverse complement strand
CACCGAACGCGACCGCCTATTCGAAGCGGCTCAAGGGGCTTCGGCTGACGCCGTCTCTGCAGTGGACCCTGGAAGACACGACCATCGTGAAGTGAGTGAGCGAGGCGGCGCGCCACGGCAGGCGCGCCGTCTCCAGCCCCCGGGAGGCTCGCGTTGAACGTCCTGTCCGCACTGGTGCGGCGCCTGCTGCAACTCATCGGCGTGATGATCGGCATCGCCATCGTCAGCTTCCTGATGGTGCACCTGGCGCCCGGCGACCCCGTAAGCCTGCTGGCGGGGGACCGGACCAATCCCGCCGTCATCGCCGGTATACGGCACCAATATGGGCTGGACCTGCCGCTTTGGCGGCAATTCATCGTCTATGTCGGGAATTTGATGCACGGCGATATCGGCCGGTCGCTGCGCTTCCAGCAGCCGGTGGCCGAACTGATCGTGCGTTTCATGTGGCCGACATTGTTTCTTACCGGCTATGTGCTGTGCCTCGCCATTCCGTCCACCATGGCGCTGGCGGTCATCGCCGCGCGCCGTCCGGGCGGCTTCGCCGACCAGACCATCCGCGCCATCGGCATCGTCGGGCTGGCAATTCCCGTGTTCTGGCTCGGCATCATGATGTCGCGCCTGTTCGGCGTCACCCTCGGCTGGTTCCCTGTCTCGGGCTACGGCGTCGGCGTCGGCGATCACCTCTACCATCTCTTCCTGCCCGCTCTTTCTACCGCGATCTGGCTGGTGCCGGTGCTGACGCAGAGCCTCCGGGCCGCGCTGATCGACGGGACCAACGCGGACTTCGTCACCGCGGCCCGGGCACAGAGCGCCAGCGAGCGCGAGATTTTCTGGAAAACCATCCTGCCGAATTCGGTGTTGCCGACGCTCAATCTGCTTGGCGTCATGGTCGCGTTCCTGATCGGCGGAGCCATCATCGTCGAGATCGTATACGCCGTTCCCGGCCTCGGTTCCCTGATGATCGGCGCGTTGCTCGGGCGTGACTACTATGTGGTCCAGGGCCTGGCACTCGTTTTCGCCATGGCAACGGTGGCAGTGACACTGATCGTCGATCTCCTGACGGCCTTCATCGATCCCCGGGTCAGGGTGTAGGCACCCATGATGAATATCGATCCAGATCCCATACCGATACGAGGCTTTCGACCGACCGTATCCAACGCCATAGCCATAGCCATTCTCGGCGGCTGGCTCATCGTGGCGCTGGCGGCACGCCAGCTGGCACCCTACGACCCCGATGCCGTCGACATCCTCAACATGCTGGCGCCGCCGGGCGCAACCCATTGGTTCGGCACCGACCAGGTGGGCCGCGACGTGTTCTCGCGCGTGCTCTTCGCGGCCCGCGTCGACGTCTTCCTGTGCGTGAGCGGTGTCCTGCCGCCACTTCTGATCGGCACAGGCGTGGGGCTGGTCAGCGGTTATTTCGGCGGCGCGATCGACGGGTTGTTCATGCGCATCTACGATCTCTTCGTCGCCTTCCCGTTCTTCGTGCTGGTACTTGCCATCGTGGGCGTTCTCGGGCCCGGCCTGGTCAATTTCGTCATTGCGCTGACGCTGGTCGGATGGGTCAGCTACGCGCGGCTCATCCGGGCGCAGGTATTGTCCATCCGCGAAACCGAATACGTACAGGCGGCCCGGTGCCTCGGCTATTCCCCTGCGGTGATCGTCACACGGCACGTCCTGCCCAACGCGATCGGCCCGGTGATCGCCTATGCGATGAGCGATGCGGTGCTGGTGATGCTGGCGGGGGCCAGCTTCGGATTCCTCGGAATGGGTGCCCAACCGCCCAATGCCGAATGGGGAGTCATGATCGCCGACGGCCAGGCATTCGTGCAGCAGGCGTGGTGGATCTGCCTGTTCCCCGGCCTGGCGGCCGTATCGCTCGGACTTGGCTTCGCTTTCCTCGGCGACGGGATCGGCCAGATACAGCGGCGGCAGGTCACAGCGTGAGCGCGGGGACCAAACCGCCGCTCCTGCGGGTCGAGGGCCTCGGCGTCTCTTTTGCCGCCGTTCGCGCGGTCAAGGCGGTATCGTTCGAGCTACAGCCGGGCGAAATCCTCGGCATTGTCGGCGAGAGCGGGTCGGGCAAGTCCGTTACCTGCCGCGCGTTGATGGGTCTCTTGCCCGGTGCCGCGCACGCGACGGGCAGCGTGACGCTCGAGGGGCGCGAACTGCTCGGCCTTTCCGAACAGGCCTGGTGCGCCATACGGGGCCGCGAGATCGGCATGATCTTCCAGAATCCCGCCTCGCACCTCGATCCGCTGTCGCGCATCGGCACGCAGGTCGCAGCGCCGATGATCCGCCATCTCGGCATCGGGCGCCGGGAAGGGCTGCGGCGCGCGACGGCGCTTCTCGATTCGGTCGGCATCCGCCAGCCGGAAAAGCGTGTCCATTCCTATCCGCACGAATTCTCGGGCGGCATGAAGCAGCGCGCCATGATCGCCGCCGCCATCGGCTGCGGTCCGAGGCTGCTCATCGCCGACGAACCCACCACCGCACTCGATGTCACCGTGCAGGCCCGCATCCTCGAATTGCTGAGGCGGCTGAACGAGGAGCGGGGCCTGGCCATCATCTTCATCTCGCACGACCTCAGCGTCATCGCCGACATCTGCTCGCGGGTGATCGTGATGCGCGGCGGCGAGGTGGTCGAGCATGGTCCGGTAAGGCAGATCATCGGGCAACCGCGTCATGCCTATACGCGGCTGCTGGTCGATTCCCAGCCCGGCCGGAAAGGCTTCCCTCCGCCGCTGCCAGCGGCCGACATCGCGGCTCCGCTGCTCAGCGTCGAGGATATGTCCGTCGTGTTTCCAGCGCGGCGCCGGCCTCTGATCGGCAAGGCCGCCGCCTTTCAGGCGCTCGACGGCGTCACTATCCGCGTCGAGGCCGGCGAGACCGTCGGCATCGTCGGAGAAAGCGGCTCCGGCAAATCCACGCTCGCCCGCACCATCGTCCGGCAGAACAGGCCGAGCGGCGGCACCGTCCGCTTCGACGGAGAGGATGTTCCGGCGCTTTCGGGCAAGGCGCTGGCGCGGTTCCGCCGCAGGGTGCAGATGGTGTTTCAGAATCCCTACGATTCGCTCAACCCGCGCATGACCGTCACCGATGCCGTTGCCGAACCGATCTGGCGGCACGGCCTCGCCGACCGCAGGTCGGCCGTGAAGCAAGCGCAGGCCCTGCTGGAGATGGTGGAATTGCCGTCCGCCCTGCGCGAACGCAAGCCTCACCAGCTTTCCGGCGGGCAATGCCAGCGTGTCGGCCTGGCGCGCGCGCTTGCGCTGAAACCGCAGATGCTGGTCGCGGACGAGATCACGTCGGCCCTCGACGTCACCACCCAGGCGCAGATTCTTCAACTTCTCATCCGGCTCCAGCGCGAGCGAGCCTTGGCGCTGCTATACATCTCGCACGATCTCGCCGTCGTTGCCGGCATGTGCCGGCGCGTCTATGTCTTCAAGGAGGGTCGTGTCGTGGAAACCGGCATGGCCGACGAAGTCCTTTCGGCACCGCGGCACCCCTATACGCAGGAACTTGTCGCCTCGCTGTCGCATCTCGCGCCGGCCACCGCCGGCACGTCGCGTCCAACCGGGAATTGCCATGAATCTCGATGAATACACAGCCCATGACGGCGTTGCCCTTGCAGGCCTGCTTGCCAGGAAAGAGGTGACGCCCTTCGAACTCGGGCGCTGCGTCGTCGAAGCGGCGGCAAGGGTCAATCCGGCGGTCAATGCGGTCATCGAACTCTACGACGAGGTGCTCGGGGCGCTGCCCGAGGCGGCAGGCGCAGCGCCCTTCCATGGCATCCCGACGCTGACGAAGGACTTCCCCATAGAAGCCGGTCGGCCGGCGTCGTTCGGCAGCAGGCTGGCACAGGGCCTCCGGGCCGATACGGATGCCGCCTATTGGGGACGCCTGCGCAAGGCGGGACTGGTCAACGCCGGACGCACGACCAGTTCCGAATTCGGCATTGCCGCGGTCACGGAAACACGGCTCTACGGGGCCACGCGAAACCCGTGGGATGTCACCAGGGGTGTCTCCGGCTCCAGCGGCGGCGCCGCGGCGGCGGTCGCTGCCGGCATCGTGCCCTTCGCACATGGCGGCGACGGCGGCGGCTCGATCCGCAATCCCGCCTCGTTCTGCGGGCTGATCGGGCTGAAGCCGTCGCGCGGCCGCATCACCGGTTCACCGAACGCCAACGCTCCGCTGCTGGGGCTGGCGACCGGCTTTTTCCTGACACGGTCGGTGCGCGACACCGCCGCGCTGCTCGACGCCTGCCATGGTCCGGACGCCGGCGACGGTTACGAGATCGTGCCGCCGGTGGGCACCTATCAGCAGGCGATGGAACGACGGCCGCAAGGCTTGCGCGTCGCATTGTGCACCCGCCCGTGGTCCGGTGCGCCGGTCGACCCGGAAGTGGCGGCAGCGGCGGCAACGGCGGCGGACAGGCTGGCGTCGCACGGCCATCACGTCGCGGAGGCATCACCCGATTTCGATTATCCCGCTTTCCTGCACGCACAGAAAATCATCTGGGCCGCTCACATCGCGGCCGAAATACCGGCAATAGCGGCGCGGATGCGCCGGCCGGTCGATGACCGGACGCTCGGCCGTTCGGCCATGGCGGCGTACCGCTACGGCCGCGCGCTGAGCGCGGCGCAACTCATCGAGGCGCTTGCCCTCTACGACCGCGTGACACGCCAGGTCGGCGGCTTCATGACCGCCTACGATCTCCTGTTGACACCGACGAGCACCATCCTGCCGGAACCGATCGGCACTTTCGATCCGGACAGGGCCGGCATCGACATCGACGCCGTCTTCGCCGACCTCGAGCCGAAGGAAACCTTCACGGCCTTGTTCAACGCCACCGGCCAGCCGGCGGTCTCCCTGCCTCTCGGCCGCAGTGCCGGCGGCCTGCCGATCGGCGTCCAGTTCGCCGCTCCTTTCGGGAAAGAGGACCGGCTGCTGGCCGTCGCCCGTCAATTGGAGGAAGAAGCGATCGGGAGCAGGGGCATCTGGGGCCAGGGCCTGCCTGAAATTCACGCTGCACACCACAAGGAGCTTTGATTGGCAAAGACACGACATAAAAAGCAGGGCAATGCCGGGCAGGAGATCAATCTTGAAGAGATCCTGCGCGCACGGATGAGGGAATTGTCGCCCTCCGAGCAGAGTGTCGCTGCCTACATGCTGGACAATATTCCGATATTGCCGTTCGAGACGGGTGCCAGTATCGCCAAGGCGGCCGGCGTCAGCGAGATGACGGTCTCGCGTTTCGTCCACGGCCTCGGTTTTGACAATCTCCGTGACCTGAAAAACAGGCTGCGGGTTTCCGCCGCAGGCAATGAAAGCGACATCGACGACCATATGGCCCGCTTTCAAACACGCGACGGCCATCATCGCGCGCTGCAGGAAAGCCTGAAGCTGGACCTCGAAGCGGTCGCCAAAGCCTATGCGCTGACCACCTCGGATGTGTGGGAAGAGGCCACCGCGGCGCTTGCCCGCGTCCAAACCGTCTATGTCGTCGGCTTTCAGGCATCGAAGGGGCTCGCGCTGGATTTTGCTACCCGGCTTTTGTGGACGCGCCCCAACGTCGTTTTTGTCGAGAACACGGCGGGAGCCTTCGGCGAGATCATCCTGGCCGCGCCGCAGCACAGCCTCGTCGTCCTCGTGGATACCGCCGCCTATGCCGCGCGCGGCGTAAAGCTGGCGGAGAGGTTGAAGGCGATGGAGATGCCCCTCATCATCGTCACCGACAAATTCAGCCACTGGGCGTTCTCCTACACCCGGTTCGTTTTCGAGGCGC
Organism: Rhizobiaceae bacterium; assembly: GCA_004299545.1. GTDB lineage: Bacteria > Pseudomonadota > Alphaproteobacteria > Rhizobiales > Rhizobiaceae > Mesorhizobium_L. The sequence continues at coordinate 376 of SCRB01000656.1, read as the reverse complement.
ATACGCAGGTGCGGACATTCTGGGATTCCACGGCCGCATTGAGCGTCATTCTCAACCTGATGATCAACGCCGTCGCGATCAGGCTCGGTTCGAATGCCAGGAAGAACTTCACCAGAATGAGCGAAATGGCCATCTTGTTGGGAGAATTCGTCGGCGGTCCGCACTTCAAGAGCTAGCAGGTTGTTGAAGAAGGCTCACAGATACCTGGTTTGAATCTCGTTTGTGCTCTCTTCGATTCTGATACGTTCCGTGGACAAAGCAGTTTTTCAACAGCTTGCTAGAGCGGGATGATTTCAGGTGGCTATGCCGCAAATCCGGAATATGAACGGGAAGAGCGTCGCTTGACGACACTGATCAGGCTGCGAGCATTTCGAAT